>JANWXL010000029.1 GCA_025055265.1 Roseiflexus sp. | reverse complement strand
GCTGAAAAGATCTTCCGGGATCTGGCGCAGCGTGTGCCAGGCAAGCAGGAATATGCGATCTACGCTGACCTATCGGCAGCATACCTAGCCTGGGACAGTCTGGCGCCGCAGCAGGCGGAAGCAGCGCTCGACTGCGTCCTGACGCACGATATTCTGCCTGCCGATCTTCAAAAGATGCGCACGACGCTGGAGGCGCAGCGTCGGTCGCTGGCGCTGCTGACCGCCATCAATCAGCGCCTGACCCAACATCATCCACAGGTTGATGATGCGCTCGCCGCGCTGCAAGACATAGACCAGGTTCAGGCGCTGCTCGGTTCGTTGCACAGTGCGGCGCTGCGTCGCGCAGCGCAGGGGCGCTATGATGTCGCGGCGCTGATGCGTTACCGCTGCCTGGAACTGCTCTCGCAGCATCGTCTGGCAACCTATGGGATTTGGTCGGCGGAGCCGTCGTTCGATACAGCATTGCGGCGTGTTCCCGACCTCAACGAGCGATACCGTCAGGCGCAGCGTGTCCAGGGATTCCGCAAACTCTACGATCTGCCGGAACGCTCGATTGCGCTCTTCGACGGCTATATGCTGCTCCAGGCGCTCGACGATCCGCTGGTGCGCGGGTGGAACATCAGCGAGGTTCGCCAGCGATCATACGTGCGCAATACCAGCATTCTGGCGCACGGGTTCCGCCCCATCTCACGCCCGGAGTACGATCAGTTCGCCAGTCTCGTGGATGAAGTCCTGGATCGCTTCTTTGCGCTCAACAATCTATCGCGCCAGGAATGGGAGCAGAGGTATCGATTCGTTCCATTGGCTGAGTAAGGAGGCAAGGATGATGAAACAACGCCAGCGCGGCGGCGATAAGCGCAGTTCCCAATTGATCCATCGGCGGCGGCTCTTTCTCATCCGCTGCCTCATTCGGGAACCGGCGACGGCGCGGGATCTGATCGACGAGGCGAATGCGACATTTACGAATGTGCCGGAAGGAATCTATCCGGCGGATGCATCTGCCGCGCTACGCCACGACATCGCTGCACTGCGCAAGGAGTACGGCTGTACGATTGATCGTGATGAAGACGGCGTCTATGTGCTGACATCGCCGGGAAACCTGGCGCTGATCGATCTGCCGGACGGCGAGATCGAGGCAATGGCATTTCTGCGCGATGTCTACAGCGAGAGCGATCTGCCGATCGCCGCTCAGATCAGCGCGCTTCTGGGACGAATTGAGTCGCTCATGCCCGAAGATTGTCGCAACCGGCTGCGTAGTCTGACCGCGTCGCCGCGGGTGGATCGTCCGCAGGCGCCAGCCGAGGGCGTCGCCGAGATGATGTACGCGCTGAAAGGCGCCCTGCGCAAGCATGAAGTCGAGTTCGACTACCGTTCGCCGCACACGCCGGACGACGCCGCGCTGCATCACCGCGTCGCCCCGCTCGAATTCGTCTATCGCGAAGGGCATACCTATCTCGACGCCTTCTGCCTGGCGAGCGACGTGCCCAACCTGGCGGGTCAATTCGTGTTCTACCGTCTCAACCGCATCGTTCCCGGCAGCGTCAAGCGTCTGCCGCAAGTGCTGCGCCGCGACTATCGACGACCAAAGTATCCGGTGCGGTACTGGCTGGCGCCAGCCGTGGCGCGACAGCGCGACGTTGCAGAATGGTTTCCAGAGACCAGGATCGACTACGCCGATGACGGTTCTGCGATGGTCACTGCAGTGACAAACGATCTCTGGCGCGCGCATCAGATTTTGATGCGCTATCGCGAGCATTGTCGTGTGCTCGAACCGGCGCAACTCGTCGAGATGATGCGCGCAAGCATTCGGCGCATGGCTGCCCTGTATCTGAACGGACCGGGCGAGTCTGAGTGAGGAGATAGATAGTATGAAGTCTCGTCGTTTGAGTGAGTTCCTGGCGCAGTTTCTCGACTCGCGCGCACCATTGCTGTTCATTGCCGCATCGCTCATGCTGGCAATGCTCGGCAATGCGCTCTACGAACTGGTGCTGCTGACCTTCGGCGAGCAGCCTGTGACGCTGATCGGAATCATTGTCGGCGCTGCACTCATTTTTCCGCTGCTCTTCTGGCTTCTGCGCCGGGCAATCGAAACAATTGCCCGGCGAACCCCAATCATTGAAGTCGAGCCAGCAGAGCAGATCAAGCCGCACCCCGGCTTGATCCTGCCCGTCGGGTTGAGCCAGCCGGGTCCGGAGCGGGCGATTCTGGAGTGGCACCTGAGCAATGCGACACTACGCGACTGCTGGCTGATTGTGTCGCCTGAGGTGAAGAAGAGCGCTAAGTTGAGCGATCTCAAACAGTGGCTGATTGATCGGAATGTCGATGTGCACACAACACCCATCGCCAGCGCCACATCCCTGGAGGATGTGTTTCGCGCGGCGATGCAGGCGCTGCGCGAGACGCAGGCGTTGCCGCGGGCGCTGCCAGTAGCGGTGGACATCACTGGCGGCACAGCAGTAATGAGCGTCGGGCTGGCGCTGGCGGCGCGCAACTGGAATGCGTCATTGCAGTATTATCCGGCAGTGTACGGCAAAGACGGCACACTGATCATCGACAGCGCCACCGCGCCGAAGCAGATAACCTTTGTACCTGTTGTGGAGACAATCTCATGATCCTGATCAATTTTTCGCATCCCTTGACCGACCAGCAACTGGCGCAGATCGCCGGATTCGTTGGCGAAACGCCCGAAGTTCGCGCCATTGATTCGCAGATTGACCGTGAGCGACCGCTCGCCGAGGTCACTGTCGATCTGGTGGATCGCGTCGGTTTGTCACCCGACGAGTGGCAAACGACGCCGATCCTGATCAACCCTCCTGCCCTGGCGCCGCTGGCAGTTGCGGTGATAGCGGAGATCCATGGGCGCGCTGGCGGTTTCCCGGCAATGGTGAACGTTCGTCCGGTCGCCGGTTCGATCCCTACCCGGTATGAGGTGGCGGAGGTGCTCAACCTGCAGGCGCTGCGCGAGGCGGCGCGGAGATCGAGAACCAAGAACCAAGAACCAAGAACTGAGAACTGAGAACCGAGAACTGAGAACCGAGAACGCTGATGGTTTTTGAGCAATTCATCCGGTGTTGCCTGGCATAGCCCGCGCAGGCAGGCTTCGCTTTCCGTAGCCTGCGGCTTATGAAGATTAATAGTCCGGTATTCCCAGGCGCTGCAGGCTGAAGCCCTGGCTGAGGTCGTGCAAGCCCCTGCGGGGCTTCTACGTCCTGAGCGAGGGCTTTAGCCCGCAGCTCAGAGGACGCTGCGCCAGGGCAACCCGGCGGATCAGGGCGATCCTCCGGGTCGTCCCTAACGCCCCTTCCGCCTGCAACCTTCCCTCTTCCCACTTGCTGTTTTGAACCACAGAAGCGCAGAGGGCGCCATGATCCCTCTTGCCTCTTGCCTCGCGCCTCTCCCCTTCACACGTGCAACGTGCAATGTGGAATGCGCAACACCACACGCCACCAAATCCGTCGCTCTCGTCACGTTTGTGACGGCTCCCTCTGCTATGCTCAAGGCAAGAGCACAACGATCAGCCCCGCAACCTTCCCCACTCTTCGCCCCGTGCAGGCGATGGAACAACCGGCGCTTCGACGTGAAAGGAGCAACGGCGATGGTCTGGTGTCTGGCGGTTCTCGCGTTTCTGGCGATGGCGCTGGCGCTGGCGGCGCTGGTCGCGCCGCCGCCGCGGATTGCCCTGCCCCGTCCGGGGCATGTGGCGCGCGGGTGCATGGCGATGACGCTTGCGCTGATCGCTGCTGTGCTGATGGGACTGGCGATCCTGCTGCAGGAGGCGCTGCCATGACCCTGCTGCTGTTACAGGTCGACGGCACGCCTGGCGCGCCGCCGCGCGGCATTGCCGGGCTGGGGATCGTCGTCCGCAGCGCGGCTGGCGCGGTGCTGGCATGGTCGTGCGAACGCGCCCCGGCGACAACTAATAACGAAGCCGAGTACCAGGCGGTGATTGCAGGATTGATGTTCGTGATCCGGCGGTACCCCGGAGCTGCGGTGCGCTGCCTGACTGACAGCCGGATTGTGGTCGACCAGATGGCGGGTCGCCACGCGGTGCGCGCTGCGGTGCTGCAACCGCTGCATGCGCGCGCGCAGGAACTCGTTCGTCAGCACGGTCGCGTCACCTTTCTCGCCATCCCGCGCGAGCTCAACCGCCTGGCGGATGCGCTCGCCTGGGAGGCGCTCGATGGTCGCGGCTGGCTGGCGCGTGTGGTCAATGGGCATCACACAACGTGAACAAGGAGGACAGCATGAACGCCGATGTCATTTCAAC
>JANWXL010000567.1 GCA_025055265.1 Roseiflexus sp. | reverse complement strand
CGACTGGCCCAAATCGTCGCCAGCCTACTTCAAAGGCGTCCAGGAGCGATTGCAAAAGTTCGTGGACAGCGGGCAACTGGGGATCTTTGGCAACGCCTACTGGGGGCATCCGGCGTATGCCCTGCCGCCTGAAGCCAACCTCATGGCGGTCGCGCACTACCTGGAGGCGCTGGAGTGGCAGAAAGACGTTATCAGGATCCATGCCATTCTGGGCGGCAAGAATCCCCATCCGCAGACATATCTCGTCGGCGGGATGGCAACGCCGCTCGATCCGAATGCACAGCAGGCCGTCAATACGATCCGCATCGCGCAATTGAAGACGCTGGCGGAGCAGGCGCGAGTATTTGTAAATAAAGTCTATGTCCCTGACGTTGTCGCCATCGCCTCCTTCTACAAAGACTGGGCCGGGCTTGGCGCGGGCGTAGGCAACTACCTGTCGTATGGCGACTTCCCTGCCGCAAAGGATGGCAATGTCGCCAGTTACTGGTTGCCGCGCGGCGTTATCGTGAACAAGAACATCGACCAGAAGCCGCTGCCGATGAACCACGAGCGCGTGACTGAGTACGTCGCTCACTCCTGGTTCCGCTACAGCGAGGGCGATCAGCAGGCGCTCCACCCGTGGAAAGGCGAGACCATCCCGAACTACACCGGTCCGCAACCGCCCTACGACTGGCTCAACACCGACAGCAAATACTCCTGGCTCAAGACGCCGCGCTACGACGATATGCCGATGGAGGTTGGTCCGCTGGCGCGTATGCTCATTGGATACGCTGCCGGTCAGCAGCGCATTCAGGAACTGGTCAATGCCACGCTCAAGCAGTTGGGGGTTGGACCGGCGGCGCTCTTCTCGACGCTGGGACGCACGGCGGCGCGCGCGATCGAAACGGCGCTGATCGCGGAACTGTTGCCAGAGTGGATCGACGAACTGGCAGCAAATATGGCATCGGGCAACCTCGCGATTCACAACAGCACGAAGTGGAGTCCGGCGAACTGGCCCAAGGAAGCCGTCGGCTGGGGATCGATGGAAGCGCCGCGCGGCTCGCTCGGGCACTGGGTGCGGATCAGGGACGGCAAGATCGTCAACTATCAGGCGGTCGTCCCGACGACCTGGAACGGCTCGCCGCGAGATGCCCGCGATGTGCGCGGACCATACGAAGCCGCACTGATCGACACGCCTGTCGCCGACCCGGAGCAACCAATCGAAATCCTGCGCACGATTCACTCGTTCGACCCGTGCATGGCGTGCGCGGTTCACCTGGTGGATGCCCGCGGCGTTGAGATCACCCGCGTCAGGGTGCAGTGAGGTGTGCCATGCGACGACGAGTCTATGTATGGGAAGTCCCGGTTCGCCTGACGCACTGGGTCAACGTGCTGAGCATTGTGATGCTCTCATTCACCGGCTACTACATCGCCAACCCGTACATTTTCGTGAGTCCGCGCGAACCGTGGGGCATCTACTTCATGGGGTCGATGCGGTTCCTTCACTTCGTGTTCGCCTACGTCTTTGTGGCAAGCCTGCTCCTGCGAACCTATTGGGCGTTCGTCGGCAATCAGTGGGCGAGCTGGCGCGGGTTGTTCCCCTTCCTGACAAAGGAAGGGCGCACGAACATGTGGCATGCGGTCCAGTACTACTTCTTCTTGCGCCGCAATCCGCCGGAAGTCGCCGGGCACAATGCGCTGGCGGGAACGTCGTACATGATCATCGTCTTTCTGTACGGCTTGAGCGTTTTTACCGGCTTCACGCTCTACGGTCAGTTGCACCCGGCGAGCATCTGGCACACGCTCACCGACTGGGTGACGGCGCTGGTGTCGCTCCAGACGCTGCGGCTCTGGCATCATATCATCATGTACCTGATCCTGGCGTTCGTCGTTCACCATGTGTACGCTGCCTGGCTGATCGACATGGAAGAGGGGAACGGTCTGATGTCGAGCATCTTCAGCGGCTATAAGTTCCTGCCCAAAGACCAGCAGCCAGACTGGATCGAGCAGGTGATCGCCCAGAACGGCAAGCAGAACGGCAAAGCGCCACGCGTGGCGAAGGCGGAGACGCAGAAGGTGCAGGTTGC
>JANWXL010000565.1 GCA_025055265.1 Roseiflexus sp. | reverse complement strand
CGCGGGTGGACCATGCACATTCGTTCATTCGCTCCTATTCGTTTATTCGCTTCCGCATTCGCTGACCGCATGCGCTCCCATTCGTTTATTCGCTGCCCTATTCGCCGACCGCATGCGCTCCCATTCGTTTATTCGCTGCCCTATTCGTTGACCGCATTCAACGACAGCCGATCTCCAGGCGCCAGGTGCGCTTCGTGCCACGATTGATCGGGCGCGAAACGGTAGCGTACCAGCAATGGCGCGTTCCCCACGAGATGACGGATCGCCATCTCTTCCGGCATTATGTGGAAGTCGAGCGTGTGTTCGCCGATGCGCAGGCTATGGAGCGTCGCGCTTCGCCAGGTTGACGGCAGATGTGGCTCAATCGTCAGTTCGTGACGGTGCGCCTGCGGATTGAGACCGAAAATCCCTTCGGTGATCCCCTGCAGGATCAGCCCTGCCGACCAGAGCTGAATGAAGCACAACCCCTGCGGGATCAGCTCCTTCAGCGTTCCCAGCGTTCCATGGCGCGCCGTTGCGCCGATGCACCGCAGCAGCTTGAGACCAGCATCCGCCTGTCCATGGCGGAACGCTGCCAGCGCCAGCAGACCGGTCGGCAACGTCCATACCCGTGAGTCGACGCCACGGGTATGCACCATGCCCCATTCGTTGACCCACTCGCGCATTATGCGATCCAGCGCCTGTTGTGCGCGCTCAGGGGAGGCGATGCCGGTCAACACTGGTAACACAACCGTCCAGTGACCGTCGAACTGCTGCCGACCGTCGAGGTGCAGCGAGTCGGCATACATCCCTTCCGGCTCAATCCACCAGTCGCTCTCGAAACGCGCCGCCAGCGCGCCAGCGTACCCGGCGAAGCGGATCGCGTCGTGCGGTCGTCCGAGCGCCAGCGCCATCTCGCGCAGGGATGTCAGCGCCTGATAGAGGTAGCACACCGCATCAAGTTTGCAGGCGCCCATCCCTGCGACTTCGACCACGCCATCGCCAATCGGGTAGCCGCGCCCTTCGAGCGTCGCCTCGAAATGTTCCAGTCCTTCGACGCACACCGGATACATCCGCTCCAGGAATGCCACATCGCCGCTCCAGCGCACATAGTCCCAGCAGGCGACGGCAAACTGAGGAGTTTCCTGGATGTTGCCCAGATGGTAGACGCGCCCATTCGTGGTGATCTCATGGGGCACGCGGCTACAGGCGCGCCAGGCATGCCTGCCGAGCTCCTCAAGAGCGCTGCGGGCCACATCGGCAAAGCCGCCAGCGACCACGCCCGGCACACTGTATGCCGTATCGCAGCCAAAGAGCTGCGGGTACTCCGGCAAACCTGCCAGCAGGTACGGCGCGAGCGCCGGACGATAATCCGCCGTGAGCATATGCACATTCTGCCGTGCCACCTGCCAGAAGCGGTCAAGGTCGCCATCCGGCGTCTCCAGGCGCATTTCGCCAGCCATC
>JANWXL010000554.1 GCA_025055265.1 Roseiflexus sp. | reverse complement strand
ATGTTCCAGCACCCAGGCGCGTCCGCGCGCTCCGAGCGCGCGCCGCAGCACACGGTTCTCCAGCAGCAGATCGAGCGCAGCGGCAAATTCGGCGAATCCGTCGAAACTCAGCCCGCCGCCGCTGGCTTCGACCGCCTCGCGGGTGACGTCGCAGCGCGCGTTGACGAGCGCCGGTGCGCCCTGCAACCACGACTCCATGAGCACAATCGAGAAACTCTCGTAGGTCGAGGGCTGAATGAACACATCGGCAGCGGCGTAAGCATCGTGGCGCTCCTGCACGCTGACGTCTCCGAGATCGAGGACAATCGCCCGCAGCGGCGGCGGGATGTCGACCGGATCGCGTCCGGTCAGCACCAGGGTCAGCGGCGTTCCCCGTCGCGCCCAGTATTCGCGCAGGTACATCAGCAGCATGGGAAAATTCTTCGAGGCGTCACGCCGACCGGCGTAGCGCAGCACCGGACCGCGCAACCCGTGCTTTGCGCGGAATGCCGCGCCGTCGCCGTGCGGCGTCAGGTCGATCCCTTCACCCGCCATCACCACCCGGTCGGGGGGGAGGTCGTAGAGGCGCAGCGCGAGCGCGCGCTCGGCAGGACTGTTGGCAAGCACGCGCCGGGTGCGGCGGAACATCCAGCGGTAGGTGTTGTACCGCGCATACGGCTCGTCGTGCAGGCATGGCAGCAGATACCCACGCTCTCCGGCAAGCAGCGTTCCCCAGAAGGTCGTTGGGAACGGGTAGGGCATAAAAATGAAACGCCGCCGGTCGCGCTCAACGGCGATGGCGTTGAGCAGCGCATCACTCGATAGCAGCGACGCCAGCAGACGCATCTCGTGATCTGGGAAGTCGATCCAGTCGGCAGGGAGACCGGCGCGCTGGACGGCTGCCGGGATGTACGGATCGTGGGGCGCGGGGCGCGGCGGTGTGAGGGGAAAGCGCCTCACCGGCACGCCATCGACAACGTCGGCACCCGCGCGGTAGTACGGAACCGGCGGGCTGAACGAGTCACGTCCATCGGTCGTCCAGACCTCGACTGGCGTGCCGAGCGCGTGGATCGCCGCAGCAAGCTGGCGCGCCTGCGTCTCGGCGCCGCCAGCCGTATCAGGACCGAACCAGGGAATAACAATCGTGATGATGTCGGACATTGATTAAGAGTTTCCAAATTCAAAGCAGATAAGGAATGCCTGGTCTGGCATCGCTGGCATACCGGTTTCATTTCTGAATGTTCATCAGTCGCGGGCTGAGGGCCGTCGCTGGCGGGAGGCGCGGAAGGCAGCGACATCGGCGCGAAAGGCGGCATCGACGCGGATCAGAGTGCGCAACGCGGCGGTCAGCGCCTCGTTGGCGGCGTTCTGCTGCTCGACAATGGGATTGATCAGCCAGCGCAGGTACTGGCGCACGATCCGGTTGTGCAGCGCGATTGCCTTTTCGACAAGAGTGCGTCCGGTGAGGGGCCAGTGCGCCGTGACAGTTTGCCGCGATTGGGCGTGGGTCAGCGCTTCGTGCAGCTCCAGTTCGATGAAACGAGCGGGAGGCTCCGCAGCCGCGCGCTCGCGCACCTGCGCCATGAGATCGGCATAGGTCGGCGTGGCGGCAAGGTCAATTTCAGATCCAGAGGGATCCCCGGTTCTCGCGCCTTCATCGGTGTGTTCGTCGCCTTGCGCTCCGCTCCTCTCACTGTGCGCCTGCGCGCCGGTCTCCTGCTGCTCCGCCACCTGACGCGCCAGTTCCTGATACGCTTCCGCCAGCAAACGCAGCGTGCGCGCAGCGGCGTCGTTGAACGCATTCTGCTGCTCGACAATTGGATTGATGTACCAGCGCAGATAGCGCCGCACGATTTTGTTGATCAGCGCCATCGCCTTCTGTGGCAGGGTGCGTCCGGTGAGGGGCCAGTGCGCACTGACCACCCGCGTGATTTCGAGGTCGTCAAGGCTGCGCTGCAGGGCGCGTTGCAGCGCGTCATCGCCGATCAGTCGGCGAGCGGCGTGCTGCGCGCGCACCTCGGCGCGCAACTGTTCGAGGATGGCGGCGACATCTGGCGCGCCATCAGGATGTGATCGGTTGCCGGTCATGGGTTGTCAAAGGTGCAAATTTCAATGTTCACGCGCTTCACACAAACTGGCGCGCGTTCGACGCTCTGGAGCAGCGTGTCGGTCAGAACGCGCGGTTGTGGTCGAACGGGCGAAAAAAACAGGTGGCTCTTGAGCGGGCTGTCGCTTGCGCCAAAACCCGGAGCGACCTGCTGAACCGCTGGCGCGACGCTCAAGGCGTCAACCCACAGGCGTTCAAGCCGCTCAGAGCAGGCGACACACCAGGCTTCTTCCAGTTGTCCATGTTTGCGCAAATAGTCGATATGCCAGTGCAGGCGCGCCTTCTCCCTGCGGGCATGGTATGCCAGGCGCGCTGGCAGCCCGCCAGGTCCGAAGGCGCTGCCGACATACAGGTAGTACCCGGCGGGAAAATCCAGCACGCCGAGTTTGCCGACGGGCAACGCTGCAATCTCGCGGTCGAGCCGTAGAATGAGCAGGTAAGTCCCCTTCACAATCCCCTCTAGACTGCAATCGCCGCCCATTCATCGTACCGCATATCCAGGGTTTCCTGCAACTCCACAATCTCGATCCCCAGGGATGTCACGCGCTGAACGTCACCCGCGGCGCTGGCGGCGTTCAATGCCTCCTCAAGATTGCGGAGCTTTGCTTCGAGACCGGCGATCTCTTCCTCCAGCGCCGCCAGACGGCGCTGCCGCCGGCGTTCTTCACGCTCCTGATCACGATTGAGCGTGCGTTGGTCCCTGGCTGGCGACGTAGCGCGCGTTTCTTGGGTCGTCTCGCGCCTGTGTGAACCATTCGATGGCGCGCTTGCGCCGGGCGTGGCATCGCGCGCGGCGACGTATTCGGAGTATGTGCCATCAAACACCTCGATGACGCCGTCGCGCACCATCCAGATCGTGTCAGCGACGGCATCGATGAAGTAGCGGTCGTGCGAGACGAAGAGCACTGTGCCGTCGTACTCGTTCAGCACCGTTTCGAGCGCCTCACGCGCGTCGATGTCGAGATGGTTCGTTGGCTCGTCGAGCACCAGGAAATTGCCGCCGATCAGCATCAACTGCGCCAGCGCCACTCTGCCGCGCTCCCCGCCGGAAAGATCGGCGATGCGTTTATAGACATCATCGCCGCTGAAGAGAAAGCGCCCCAGCAGCGTGCGCGCCTCGGCTTCCTTCATATCAGGTCGAATGCGGCGGATTTCATCGAGGATGGTCTGATCCATCCGCAGCCCTTCGTGCGCCTGGGCATAGTAGGCGATTCGGACATTGCTTCCCAGGCGCGCCCGTCCGCGCAACGGCGGCAGGTCGCCGACAATTGTGCGCAGCAGGGTCGTCTTGCCGCAGCCGTTCGGTCCCATCAGCGCCACACGCTGCCCGCGCCAGATTTCGAGATCGGGGACGTGGAGCAGCGCCAGCGGCTGTGCGTCGGCGGGTCGCTCGTAGCCGACGGTCAACCCGTCGATCTTCAGCACCAGGTCGGCGCCGCGCAGGTTTGAGCCGAGCTTGAACGCAAGTTTCTTCTGCTGCTCCGGTCGGGCGATCAGCCCTTCGGTGCGCCCTGAACCGCCTTCCCATCCTGCCTTCAGGCGCTCCAGGCGGCGCTCACGCCCGCGCGCCTGTTTGCTGAGCTGGCTGTTCTTGAAGCGCCGGATGAACTCTTCGGTTCGGGCGATCTCCTCCTGCTGCGCCCGGTACTGTTTCAGTTGCAGTTCGAGCCGCGCAGCCTTCAGTTCCAGGTAGCGCTGGTAAGGGGCGGGATAATCGCCATCGAGACGGTTGAACGCCAGATCGAGCGTACGGGTCGTCACCCGGTCAAGGAAGTAGCGGTCATGCGAGACGACGATCAGCGTACCGTCCCAGTCGCGCAGGAAGCGTTCGAGCCATTCCAGCGCCGCCAGATCGAGATGATTGGTCGGCTCATCGAGCAGCAGCACATCAGGGTCGGACAGGAGCGCCGCCGCAAGCGCGGCGCGGGTCTTCTGACCGCCGCTGAAGCGCGCCACCGGTTCGTGGCGCTGCGCTGCGCTAAACCCCAGACCATCAAGGATCATGCCGATCCGCCGATCGATGTCATAGCCGCCAGCGTGCTCGAAGCGGTGAAGCGCCTCGCCATAACGCTCCATCAGATCATCGTGATCGGGACGGGCTGAGTCCGTGAGCGCAGTTTCGAGCGCGGTCATCTCATCGCGCAGCGCGTTGAGATATGCAAGCGAGGCGTGCATTTCCTCGATCAGCGTGCGCTGGCTGTCGAAGCGCGCTTCCTGCGCCAGATACGCCAGGCGCGCGCCGCGCGCCACATGCACGCTCCCGGCAGTCGGCGTCTCCTGCCCGGCAATGATCCGCAGCAGAGTGCTCTTGCCCGCACCGTTGACCCCGACAATCGCCGCTTTATCGCCGCGCGCGATCTGAAAACTGACATCGCGGAAGATCAGTTCAGCGCCGTAGTATTTGGTCAGGTTGCCAACCGTGATGATCGACACGAGTAATCTCCCGTTTAGAGCCGGCGCCTTTCAAATAATCTCACACAAAGGCGCAAAGGCACAAAGACTCCGTGCACGAACTCCGTTGATGATGGCTTGTCTTCCTTGTTTGAAAGGTGTGGCGTTTAGAGTCTATCCAAATTATGGCGATCGCGTAAAAGCCCCGGAGGAGCCTGCCTGACCTGCTGCGCGTGTCACAAAAACCGGCGCGGCGGTGTTTCAGGTATGATTATAACAAACGACGGCGCAGGGGCGATGATAGCGACAGCGAGCGACCGGCACATGGCGGAACACGAGAGCGATGGCGCGCTGCTCGAACGGCTCCGACGCGGCGATGAAGCGGCGTTTGAGGAACTGTTTGTGCGCCATTATGCGACGGTGTACCGCGTACTGTACGGACTCACCGGGAGGCGCGAGGCAGCGGAGGATGCGGCGCAGGAGACGTTTCTGATCCTCTACCGGCGCCCGCCGTCATCTCATCAGCCATTGCGCCCCTGGCTCTGCCGGGTCGCGCTTAACACCGCGCGCAACGCATTGCGCAGCGAACGACGGGATGCGGCGCGCATCGAACGGGCAGCGCATATGCCCGCAGCCGAGGACCCTTCCGAGGCGGCGGAGCGCACTGAGGAGCGCGATCGAGTGCGCGCCGCGCTGGCGACTCTCCCGCAGCGTCAGGCGCAACTCCTGCTCCTGCGCCATGCCGGGTTGTCGTATGCCGAGGTCGCCGCCGTGCTCGACCTCGCGCCTGGTTCGGTCGGTACGCTCCTTGCCCGTGCTGAACGCGCGTTTGCGGAAGCGTATGCGCGGTTTCTTCCCGCCGGAACAGGAGACCAATTGCCCGGAAAGCAGGTGCAGCCATGACCAGATGCTACGACGATGGCGCGTTGCGCGCTGGACTGGACGGTGAACTCCCCGCGGCGGCGCTGCGTGCCCAGCAGGATCACCTGGCAGTGTGCCCGGAGTGCCGCGCGCGCCATGCAGAACTGAAGGCGCTGGCGGACCAGACGGCCACACTTCTGGACGTACCGCCGCTAGACGTTCCCGTGGCGCTGGCTGCACTGCGCCTCCGTATCGACTGTGAGCGACCGGCGCCGGCTGGCAGTCGCTCATCGCATTCACAATCCTCGCAAAGGAGTGTTCCAATGACTTCGACACGCATATGGCGTCCCTGGATGGGATGGGCGGCTGCGCTGGCAGTCGTGCTTGCGCTGCTGGCGTTCCCGCCAGTGCGCGCCGTCGCCGATCAACTGCTGAATGTGTTCCGCGTCCAGAACGTGGTCTTCGTCCCGGTCGCCAGCGAGCGGCTGGAGCAGTTGCAGCAGCTCAACTTTGATGGAGAAACGTTGTTCCTTTCGCCGCCGAAGCAGACCAGCGGCTCGTCCGAGATGCGCACGGTTGCGTCCCTGAGCGAAGCAGCGGCGCTCGTCGGGTTCACGCCAGCGCAGCCGGCGCTGCCCGGTCCATCGTCCAGCGCGGAGTTTGCCGTGACCGACCGTGCGACCTTCGAGTTTCAGGTGAATGTCGAGTCGGCGCGCGAACTGCTCCGCCTGGCTGGCGTCACCGATGTCACTCTGCCAGATGCGCTCGGCGCCGCGCCGATTGTCGCCGAGATGTCCCCTGCCGTCAGCGCCCGCTACGTCGGCGGCGGTTACGAGGTCACGCTGGTGCAGGGCGTCAGCCCGCAGGTTACCCTGCCTGCCGGTGTGGAGATGCAGCAACTGGGATACGCCGCACTCCGCATGCTGGGTATGGAGCCGCGCCAGGCAGCGACGCTCGCCGCACAGATCGACTGGCGCACCACGCTGGTCTTCCCCTTTCCGGCGGACATCAGCTCCCTGCGGCAGGTGACGGTTGGCGGTTCGCCGGGGCTGCTGGTGAGCGGCGATCACCAGGGGGAGCGGTACCAGAGCCTCTACTGGCAGCGCGGCGAGCGGTTCTACGTCCTGTCGGGGCGTGGATTGACCGTCGAGGCGTTCCTGGCAATGGCGGAGTCAACGCGGTAGGGTTTCACGTAGGGGCGCAGCACCGCCGCGTCCAGCGGGTACGCATCGTAGGGGCGCGGCGGTGCCGCGCCCAGCGGCGGCGCCGCGCCCACAGAAACACGCGAACATTCGCAGGCACGCCCCACTGTGGGTGCCCGCCAACGGTGAGACGCACAATCATGTTTCCCTCTGCGTCCTCCGTGGTTCAAAAGAACAGGCGGACGGCTACGGGATAAGCCATTGGCGCCGCCCTTCGTGGACCGCAGAATAACGGCAGTGGGGGGCGACACGGCAAACAGGGGCGAACGCGACGTTGCAGCATGAACCATCAGCACAACCATTCGTGCGCCTTCGTGCCCTTCGTGGATAAACATCATGTCTGATTACGTCATTGAAACAACCGGTCTGCGCAAGGTCTACGGTACGAAAGTCGCCGTTGCCGACCTGACGCTCCAGGTGCCGCGCGGCGAGGTCTTCGCCTTCCTTGGACCGAACGGCGCCGGGAAGAGCACAGCGGTCAAGATGCTCCTGGGGCTGGTGAAGCCGACGGGAGGCAGTGCGCACGTGCTGGGCGCCGCCCCCGCCGATCCGCGCGCAATGGCGCGGATCGGTTTCCTGCCGGAGCACTTCCGCTTCCACGAATGGCTGCAGGCGGCCGAATTCCTCGACCTGCACGCCCGTCTGAGCGGACTCCCGGCGTCAGTGCGGCAGCGGCGCATCCCGGAAGTGCTGGCGCTTGTCGGATTGTCGGAGCACGCACGGCGCCCGCTCGCCGATTTCTCCAAGGGCATGCTCCAGCGCATCGGGCTGGCGCAGGCGCTCATTCACGAACCGGAACTCGTGTTTCTCGATGAGCCGACATCGGCGCTTGACCCATTTGGGCGCATGCTGGTGCGCAACATCATCCGCGACCTGCGCGCGCGGGGCACAACGGTGTTCCTCAACTCCCATCTGCTCAGCGAAGTCGAGATGACATGCGATCGGGCGGCATTCATCCGCGAAGGGCGCGTGCTGCGCACCCTGAGCCTGCATGACGCCGCAGCCGGCAGGGTGCGCGTGACGCTGCGGGTGGCGGGCGCATCAAACGGGCTGCTGGCATCCCTGGCGGCGTTCTGCGCCAATGGCAGTGCGCCGCAGGAAACGTCGCCGGGGATGATCGAACTGGAAGTTGCAAGCGAAGATGCGTTGCCGCAGATCGCCGAGCGCATTGTCGGGAGCGGCGCGCGCCTCTACGCCCTCACGCCGCAGCGTGTCTCGCTCGAACAACTCTTCCTCGAAATCGTCGGCGCCGAGGACAGCGGGCAGTGAGAGTCCCAGGGTCCCCAGGCAGGTGGCGGTCACATTCGGGCGGGCGCCCCCAGGGCGGCGCCCCCACGACACGCGCCCCTGTCATCGTAGGGGCAGGTCCCCTGTGCCTGCCCGCGTCGGGCGTCCCGACGACACACGCCGCCAGGGTAGGGGCAGGCCCCCGTGCCTGCCCGGTGTGAGCGCCTACGACGCACGCAGCCGGGGTAGGGGCAGGTCCCCTGTGCCTGCCCGCGTCGGGCGTCCCGACAACACACGCCGCCAGGGTAGGGGCAGGTCCCCTGTGCCTGCCCGCGTCGGGCGTCCCGACAACACACGCCACCAGGGTAGGGGCAGGCCCCCGTGCCTGCCCAGTGTGAGCGCCTACGACACACGCCGCCAGGGTAGGGGCAGGTCCCCCGTGCCTGCCCGCGTCGGGCGTCCCGACAACACACGCCGCCAGGGTAGGGGCAGGTCCCCCGTGCCTGCCCGGTGTGAGCGCCTACGACGCACGCCGCCAGGGTAGGGGCAGGTCCCCGTGCCTGCCCGGTGTGGGCGCCGACGGACGCCCCTACTGCCCACGTTCATTGTGTTCGCCCCCACCGAAGCGCTCTTCTCCGCACCATCTCGCCTCCGATCAGGAACGCGAGCGCCCCGGCGACCAGCCAGCCGATGCCTGGACCTGTTTCGCCGGTGACTGGCAGGGCTGCGGGTACAGCGGATGGTCGGCGCGTCAGCACCCACGCCGCAAAGTCGGCTTTGGGCTGAGCGTCCATCGGTCCAAACAGATCGGCAAAGCGGCTGGGAACCGGGTACAACGCATGTCCAAGCCCGGGGTAGACCTTCAGTGTGTAATCCGGGTTGCTGGCGAAGGCCTGATCCAGACCACGTACATTCCGCACACGCACGGCGGTGTCCGCTTCACCGTGGAGCACCAGCACCGGAATACGCACATTCGCTGCCTGCTCTGCGACGCTCGGAAGCAGGCGAAGCGTCCTGAAAAACTCGCCAGCCGTGATAAGACGCTCCAGATTCGGAATGACCTCTGCATCGATCTCCAGCACGCCATCACCGTTGACGTCCAGCAGCGGGTTGACCTTGATGGTGTCGGGACTTGCCGGGTCCTGCAGGTCGGCTGCCGAGAACTTTGCGAATGTGGCGTCCCCTTCCTGCGCCTGCCGCAATACCTCTGGAGTGATCCGCCCATCGGGTGCGAACTGGCGCAGGTAGGGCAGGGCGTTGTCCAGGTAATCTTCGATGAAGACCTGCATTTCAGTCGAAGCCGTCGGTCCCTGCATAATAACCCCAGCCAGGTCGGGACGTCGGCTTGCGACATAGGTGACGATCTGGCTGCTGTAACTCCAGCCATAGATGAAGATCCGCGCGGGATCAACGCGTCGCATGCGTCGCACGGCATTGATCACCCGCTCGACGTCCGCCGCGTGGTCGAGCATCGTGAGCGCGAGCGACCGCGGACCGAAAGCGTCATCAGATCCTGTCACATAGCGTGAGTGATAGCGCACAACCGCAATGCCGCGACTGGAGAGAAACTCCGCCAGATCTTTGAAATACTGCGCGCCTGGACCAACGCCAGCATCGGCAGGAATGGCAAAGTCCATCTCGCCTCGATAAGCCACGATAACCGTCGGGAACGGTCCAGCCTGACGGGCCGGGTAGGTCAGTTTCGCCTTGCTGACCCAACCGTCGCCGAGCCTGACGGTAAAGTTTTCTTCGGCGACGGCGACAGGTGCGCTCTGGGCATGGACGGAGGGTATGGCGAGCAGCGCAATGGCGATCAGTACGGCGACGATTGCCGTGTTCATCCGGGTTCGCATAGGGTTGCTCCTTTCTTTTGTGTACTGCCAACGGGGCGATTGCACCTTAGCAGAGATTCGCCGGTCAGGGAAGGAGCAAAGGGATACCATTACGGATACCATTTCGCCTGTGGGCATCCCTGCCCACCGCGCTATTGGGCGCCCACAGGGGGGCGCCCCTACGACGCACGCCCCCGTATTCGTAGGGGCAGGCCCCCGTGCCTGCCCCCGTCGGGCACCCACAGAAGGGGCGCCCCTACGACGCACGTCCCCGTATTCGTAGGGGCAGGCCCCCGTGCCTGCCCCCGTCGGGCGCCCACAGAAGGGGCGCCTCTACAATAACGATCTTGTCGGAGATGCTCTTGTATATGCGTCTCTACCGCGTATATGGCATACGTGGTATGATATGCCTGGATTACTCCATCACTACGAGGTCCGTGCATGGAACGTCTTGGTTTCATCGGGCTGGGGCGCATGGGTCAGGCGATGGCGGGGCGGTTGCTGGCGGCAGGGTTCCCGCTGACGGTTCATAACCGGACGCGCTCACGTGCGAATGTGCTGGTTGACGCAGGCGCAGTCTGGGCAGACTCCCCCTCCGAAGTGACAGCGCGCAGTGACATCATCTTCACTATCCTGACCGATGAGCAGGCGGTCGAAACCGTCTATCGCGGTCAGAATGGGCTACTCGCTGCGGATGCCACTGGTCGCCTGTTCATCGAAATGAGCACCATTCGAACGGCCACGATCCTGGCGCTGGCTGAAGCGGTCGAACAGCGTGGCGCGCACCTGCTCGACGCTCCGGTATCCGGCACCGTCGCTCCGGCGCGCGAAGGGCAACTGCTGGTGCTGGTCGGCGGCAGAACCTCCGATGTGGAGCGCGCCCGACCGGCGCTTCAGGTGTTGGGCAGGCGCATCATTCATCTTGGCGGGCAGGGCGCTGGCACGACCATGAAACTGGCGCTCAATATGACGATGGCGTGCTTCTGGGGCGCACTCGCCGAGTCACTCGCAATAGGTCGGCAATTCGGGTTGAGTCTTGAGGCAATGCTCGATGTCTACCTGGACTCGCCGGTGGCGCTGCCAGCACTGCGCAGTAAAACGCCGACGCTGCTCGGTGAAACGAGCGAGGTTGCTTTCGATGTCACTGGCGTGCGCAAAGATCTGCGGTCAATGGTCGCAACGGCGCAGGATGCTGGCGTGCCAGCGCCGGTTGCAGCGGCGGCGCTGGCGCATTTCGCCGCTGCCACGGCTGCCGGGTATGGCGAACGCGATCTCGCAGCAGTTGTAGACTATCTGGCGGATGTAGCGCGTCGCACGGCGCGCCCTGCATTCACGTTGGGCGAACCATGATCATCACGATACGCCCCTTTACCGGCGCTGCCGATATCGAGCGGATGATTACGCTGGCGCACACCTTCCCCGACCAGTGCCTGCGCGCAGTTGACCTCCCCTACCGTCTGGCGTCGTGGACTCTCGACAATCCGCGCAATGCCAGCCTGTGGGAAGATGAAACGGGACATCTGCTGGGATTCGCTGTGATCCAGTTGCCCTGGCATTCGCTCGACACCTGCGCTCACCCGGCGGCGTGCGAAGCAGGCATCGAAGAGTTGATGCTGGTGTGGGCAACGGAACGGGCGCAGGAGATCGTCGATCAGACAAACCGGATGTTGACCGTGTATGTGGATGCGTTCGAGCACGATCTGGATCGCATGGCGCTTCTCGCAGCGTATGGGTTTGCGCCAGATTACCCACCGATGATTCGGATGGCGTGTTCTCTTGATCGGGTGCTGCCTGCGCCGGTGCTGCCGGATGGGTTCACGTTGCGCCCGATTGACGGAATGCGCGAGTTGCACGAGTATGTCGCGCTGCACCGCGCCGCGTTCGGCGCCGCCGATATGACAATTGAGTGGCGCAAACGCACCCTCTGTATGCCGCAGTATATTCCCGAACTCGATGTTGTTGCAGTTGCGCCGGACGGTCGCCTGGCTGCGTTCTGCATCTGCTGGCTTGGACCGAAGGAGGGTGAGGGGTACATTGAGCCGCTCGGCGTCCATCCCGATTTCGCCGGGCTGGGACTTGGTCGCGCGGTCTTGCTCGAGGGTCTGTGGCGATTGCAGGCGCACGGCGCCATGACCGCATTGATTGATCGGTACGAAGGTGATGAGAGCGCCCGTGTGTTGTATGAGTCGCTCGGTTTCCGTACTCGTTTGCGAACGGTGACCTATGCCCGTCGTTTTCACGTTATGCAGAAAGTGGTGTGACTGCCCATGAACCCTGATCTGGCGCCAACGCTGACCGGCGACTATATCGAATTGCGTCCGCTTCCCGAACACGACCTGCCGCGCCTGCTGAAGGTGTATCAGGGAACGCCGCTCTATTTCGACGGGTTGGGAGACCGTGCGGATCGTCTGACGCTCGATGATGTGCGCGCCCAATGGCAGCGGGCGCAGGAGTCGCCGGATCGCGTGTTGTTCGGCGTGTATCACCCGGTCACCGGTCTGCTGATCGGCGCTGTGGATGTGCAGATCGGCGCGCCGCGACCGGACTCGGCGGCGGTCTGGCTGCTGATCTGGGGTGGGTTTCAGCGTCAGGGGTATGGGCAGGAGTGTATGGCGCTTATCGAGTCCTGGCTCATTCCCGAAAAGGTCAGCACTCTGTGCGCAATTGCAACCAACAACGAAGAAGGAATTTCCTTCCTCGAATTGCAGGGCTTCCGCCGCACGGACCTTCCCGCTGAACCGCCGATCGGTCGTGGTGATGCGTTCTGGATGTGCTGGTAGGAAGTCGTCCAAATACCTTTGTGCCCTTACCCCCTTCCCCTATATCGCCTGCGTACCAGGGCGCGGCGCCGCTGCGCCCCTACGTGTCTCTCATAACACATGCACGGGGTCGATGTCGATCATCCATCCTGGCGGCAGGCGCAGTGCGTTGAGGATCGGCGTCGGGTCGGCGGCGCACAGGATGAGGTGCCAGCGATAACGGTTGCGCTGAACGCGGAAGAAGGCCGGCGCCGGTCCGATGAGGCGCCAGTTGTCAAAGAGCAGTTGTGCTGCCAGCGTGCGAATTTCACTTGCCAGCGCCTCGGCGGCGCGACGCGCGCGCGCATCGCTGCCAGCACCGTATACGAAGCGCACCATGCGCGCGAAAGGCGGGTAACCGGTCTGGCGGCGGAAAGCGATTTCCTCCGCGTAGAAGGCATGGTAATCGTGCTCCTGCGCCGCGCGAATGGCGTAGTGCTCGGGCGCATACGTCTGAATGATGACTTTCGCGCCTTCGGCGCGCCGTCCTGCCCGTCCGGCAACCTGCGTCAGCAGTTGAAAGGTGCGTTCGCCAGCGCGAAAATCGGGAAGGTACAGCCCTGTGTCGGCGGCAACCACCCCCACCATGCCCACCAGCGGCAGATCAAGACCTTTGGCAATCATCTGTGTGCCGACCAGCACATCCGCTTCGTTGCGCATGAACTGGTCGAGCAGGCGGTCGTGGTCGCCTTTCCGCCCGACGCTGTCGCGATCCCAGCGCAATGCACGCGCGCCAGGGAAGAGCGTTGCGATCTCTTCAACTACCCGCTGCGTGCCGATGCCGAACGATTTGACGCGCGAACTCCAGCATTGCGGGCAGATCGCAGGCGGCAGCTCACGATGGTTGCAGGTATGGCAGACAAGCAGACTGGCGGCAGGAGGACGGTCATTGCCCGGTTGCCCGGCTGACTCCTGGTGCAGCGTCAGCGGCGAGGAGCAGTTCGGGCAGACGATGACATAACCGCAATCGCGGCACATAAAGAACGAGGCTGCGCCGCGCCGGTTGAGAAACAGAATCGCCTGTTCGCCGCGCGCCAGCGTTTCTGCCAGCGACTCCTGGAGTGCGCGACTGAAAATCGATCGGTTATTCTCCGCCAGTTCACGCCGCATGTCCACAATAATCACCCGTGGGAGAGGAAGCGTGCGGGTGCGCGGCAATCCATCAGGACCTGTTGCCGTCGCAACACGCTCTGGCAACTCCAGCAATCGGAGATGTCCGGCGCGCACAGCGGCATAACTTTCAACCGATGGCGTGGCGCTGCCCAGAATGAGGACGCTGCCGGTGATTGCAGCCAGGCGCTGCGCAACATCCCGCGCGTGGTAGCGGGGTGCAGCGTCGTGTTTGTACGACGGCTCGTGCTCCTCGTCAACGATGATCAACCCCAGGTTGGGGAGCGGCGCAAAGACCGCAGAGCGCGATCCGATAGCAATGCCCGCTTCTCCCCGGCGCAACCGCCGCCACTGGTCGTACCGCTCGCCGACCGAGAGTTCGCTGTGCAGCACTGCCAGGCGACCGGGGAAGCGCGCGGCGAACCGGCGCACCAGTTGGGTTGTCAACGCAATTTCAGGCGTCAGCACGAGCGCCTGCCGTCCCAATCGCAGTGTGCGTGCGATGGCGCGCAGGTAGAGTTCGGTCTTGCCGCTGCCAGTGACGCCATGCAGAAGAAAGCGCATCGGCGCAACATCGGCACGATCGTCCAGCGATGATTCTTTCAGGCGCTCAATTGCGCAGGCAATCTCGTCCCACGCCTGCTGCTGCGCCGGACTCAGTACGGGCGGCGTATCAGGCGAAGTAGTGATGCTAGCGAGCGGATCGCGCCACACCTCGCGCGCCGTCACTTCGACCAGTCCCCGACGCTCGAGGGCGCGCAGTGCGCTGGCATCAGCGGCGGCGGCGGCGAGCGCATCGGAAACCGGCAGCGGTTCCGGGTGATCGATCAGATACGCAGCCAGGGCGCGCTGCCGGGGCGCGCGCGCAAGAGTCTCCAGCGCAGTGCGCGCTTCGTCTGGCGCAACGGCGAGTCGTACCATTCGTTCGGTGCGTGGTCGCGCGCGCGCCCGACTGAGGACCATACCGCGCTCAATCAACCCACGTTCGCGCAGCGCCGCGTAGATCGCCTGGAGTTCAGCGTCGCCGCCGCGCAAACGCCTGCGGAGATCGCGTTCGGTCATTTCGCCGCTGCGACGCAACAGGTAGAGCACATCGCGCTCGCCAGGAGGCAACGCGCCCAAGGTGGCGCTGTGCCCTTCCACCGTTGCGCGCCAGGTTGTCTCGGCTTCGCGGGTGGCGCCG
The DNA here is from genome assembly GCA_025055265.1 of Roseiflexus sp. Classification (GTDB taxonomy): domain Bacteria; phylum Chloroflexota; class Chloroflexia; order Chloroflexales; family Roseiflexaceae; genus Roseiflexus. The sequence goes on along the minus strand of JANWXL010000554.1, from coordinate 6,320 downwards.
GGCGGCAGCATGAGCGTCAATGCTTCGTACAGCGACAGCCGGTAATACCCGGCAATCCAGCGCGCCAGCCGGATCTGCGCTGGCGTCAGCACCACATCCGGGTCGGCAATATCGATCAGGTCGCGCAACGTGGGCGTCTGCGCGCCGGACCGGTCAGGTCGGAGGACAGGAGGACTAAAATCATCGTCTGCGTGGAGCGGGTCGTCGCCCCGTGCATACAGGTGAAGCACAATGCCCTGCACGTGCCGCTGGCGCAGCGGCGCCCACACCAGATGCCCGACAGTTAGTGCGGCGTGCAATCGCGGCGGCGCCCGATAGGTGAACACCGCATCGGCGCCCACCGCGACATCGGCAAGCAGTTCAGCAGTCATGCCACCAGTGTAACACACGTGTTCCGGCGCGGTGCAAGAGGAGGGGCGGGTCTCAGACCCGCCCGTACGCCATCCGCGGAGGGGCGGGTCTCAGACCCGCCCGTACGCCACCCGCGGAGGGGCGGGTCTCAGACCCGCCCGTACGCCATCTGAGGAGGGAGGGACGGATCTCAGACCCGCCCATACGGACAGGCTCTACGTCGTGCTCGAGGGAGACGGCGTCGGCGTCACCGGTGCGCCCCACCAACCACGGCCGTGGAAGCCGCGTCCGCGCGGGGTGAAGAGCAGCGAGCCCTTTTGCTGAAGGTTCGTGTAGATCGCGTCCGCCTGCGCCTGCGTCAGGCTCCCATTCGCAACCGCCTGATCCAGTTGGGTTTTGGCGGCTGCCAGAGCGGCGTTAACCACGTCCTGCTCGGAGACCCCTTTCGACTGTGCGATCTGCGCCAGCGTCTGCCCGCTTCGCAACTGGGTGATCAGGTCAGTCGCGGTCATACCCAGTTTCTGCGCGGCAGCATCGAGCATTGCCTGACGCACATTCGCCAGCGCCTGCATCCCTGGTCCTTTGCCACGCCCACGACCCCACAGCACGCCGAGGTCGCCTGCCTGCAGACGCGCCTTGAGTGCATCGCCCTGCGCCTGGGTCAGCGTCCCCTGTTGCACGGCATTGTCAATCGTCTTGTTGCCCGCCGTCTGGATGGCGCTATCGAGCGTTGCGCGCTGAATGTTCAAGGCTGCAGCAAGCTGGTCGAGAAAGTCGTTCCACAGCGATGCGCCGGGATACGTCGTCTGTGACGACTGTGCGCTGGCGGTCGTGGCGGAAACGAGCGGACCGATGACGATGCCGAGCGCGAGTCCCAGGGCGATCGCCCCGATGGTGAGTAAACGGGAAAGGTTCATACCTCCATTTCCTCCTTGTTTGTTGAGCGTTGTGCGGTAACGTTCACCGCTGCCCCTATGGTAGAAAAAGATTGTTAGGAAGATGTTCAGGGTGTTTGAGAAGGAAATGAAGGATAGAAACGAGAAGCCTCCCGAGGTTCTGCGCCTGCGGGAGGCTTTATGGCGGGGAGGGAGGGATTCGAACCCTCGAGGGGATTGCTCCCCTAGCGGTTTAGCAAACCGCCGCACTAGGCCAACTATGCGACCTCCCCGTGCGGAGTGAGCCAGATTGTTTCGGTGGCGGAGGGGGTGGGATTCGAACCCACGGGCCTTGTTGAAGGGCCGGTCGTTTTCAAGACGACTGCATTACAACCACTCTGCCACCCCTCCCCGTGAACGAAACGCCAGCGAGCGCTTCGTAATGGGGTGGCAGGCGGGACAGGAATCGAACCTGCAACCTGCGGATTTGGAGGCCGCTGCTCTGCCAATTGAGCTACCCGCCTGCGTCGCCGATTATAATAGCATATGCATGCCATTTTCGCAAGATCGCGCGACGCGCCATGTCTGTTATGTGGCAAAGCCGAGATTGCCCTGATGCCCATTCCCGCCAAGCGCATCAATGGTCGTCTGCGCGATGCTTTGAACGATCCGAATAATCGTAGCTTCCAGCAACGCGAATGGCTTGCGGTCTCCTCGCTCCGGCGGCGCGAATCTTCGTGCTGCCTCGAAGTACCAGTGAATATGCGAAATCAGATGGATTCGTTCCACGCGGTAGCGCTGCAAAACAGGCCAAGCCCAACGATACTCTCGCTCAATGACAGCGATGGACTGCAATCGCAGGACAACCTGTATCAGGCGATGAAAGCGGCGAGGGGTGCGTTCGTACGCCAGTTGCTGGAACTCGGTTGCATCAGGCCGCGACGGGTCGTAACAGAGCGATGGAAAGGCGTGCATGAGGCGCTCAGTAACGGCGCGGCAGATGTGCTCGCGCCGCATCTCGAGCATTGCCGCGTACTGTTCTCCCCGAACCGCAAGCCACTCGTTCAGTGGGACCATGACCTGCTCCTTTTTCGGTCGTAAAAGCCCACACTGCCTGGGATAACCAGGGACTGCATCGACTATCCGTCGATTGCCAGAGGTATGCAGTTGTGCTTCCTTTAGCGTACCACAAATAACCGGGAAAGAAAAGACTGAACTTGCGCTATTTCTGGCTCATTTTTTCACGCACGATAGCAACGCCGGAACTCGTGCCGATCCGATCTGCGCCAGCGGCGATCATGGCGCGCGCGTCCGCCAGGGTGCGGATGCCGCCAGCGGCTTTAATGCGGGCGCGTTCACCCACTACTGCGCGCATCAGCGCAACATCCTCCACTGTTGCGCCGCCGGATGCGAAGCCGGTGGAGGTCTTGACAAAATCGGCGCCAGCTTCAACTGCCAGAAGGCACGCACGCCGTTTTTCGTCGTCGGTCAGCAACGCCGTTTCGATGATGACCTTGCAGAGCGCGCCGCCAGCATGCGCCGCTTCAACAACGTTGCGAATATCGTTGCGGACGTGATCGTCATCGCCCGCTTTGAGATGCCCGATGCTGATGACCATGTCGATCTCGCGCGCGCCGTCGGCGATGGCCTGGCGCGTCTCGAATACTTTGGCGGCTGTGCCGTTTGCGCCGAGCGGAAATCCGGCGACCGAACAGACGATGGTGGCGCTGCCCGCGAGCAGCGTCGCCGCCTGCGCTACGTGTACCGGGTTGACGCACACGGCGGCAAAGCCGTATTCGCGCGCTTCCATACACAATTGAGCGATCTGCTGCGGCGTTGCGTCGGGTTTCAGGAGAGTATGGTCAATGATGCGTGCGATGTCCATGATTGTTGCTCCTGGGCGTGAGGACAATCAAGAACCAAGAACCAAGAACTGAGAGCCAATGGTCCAAGGTTATGGGTTAGGAAGCGCCTTCCCACCCTCAACGTGCAACTCTTCGAGGGTTCAAGGCGCCGTGTTTATGTGTTCAATTCTCTCCTTTCTTCGTGCCTTTGCGCCTTTGTGTGAGTCTTTACGTTCGTACCCGGTTCAACCTGCGGCGATCAGGCGCGGCAGAGTCAGCAGGGCATGCGGTACGTCCAGAAACTCGAGCGGCGCGTCGGGCGCCAGGTTGAAGGCGGCGCGCGCCAGGCGATCCGCCAGCGCGACTCCTGCCGCCATATCGGGGACGGCGTGCATATGACAGGCGCGCACAATGTCCGGGTGCTGCGCACCGACGACGATGATCGGATGGCGCACGAGCACCTGCGCCAGGATGTAGGCGCGCTGTGCGCCAGCCGGAAATCCGGTGCGTCGCAGGTCTTCGAGCAGTTGCTGCGGTGACGCAGCGTTCGAGAGCGCATCGAAGAAACGGCGCTCGCCAGCGCCCTCGCCAGCGCCTTCGGGGATGGGAGCGGGCAAAAGAATGGGTGCGCCGGGGAGGAGCGGGGTGTGTTCCGCCAGCGCCAGATAGGTCGCCGCTCGACTCGCCTGGTACAGATTGACCGCTTTGGGTCCGGCGACGCCAGCCCGCGCAACATGCACCGGCTGCGTCACCGGCGCCTCGTAGATCGTGCGCGCCTGCGCCACCAGATAATCGTGGACGAGCGCTGGCGGACCAGCGGCGATCAGCAGCGGTTCGCCGGTTTCACTGAGGATAGTGTTGACGACATAGCGCAATCCGGCGCGTTCACCGCCAGCGCGCACAAACGCCTGGAATGGATTGCCCTCAATCGCTCCCAGCCGCGTTCCGGGATGATCAAGCATGGCAGGTCCGTGGGTGGCGCTGATCGTCGCCTCGCCGCCGCAGCCGATGACGACGGTTTTGGCGCCGCCGGAATAGCCAGCGTACTGGTGCGGCTCAACGACGCCGGTTGCCAGCAGCAGGTCGGTTTCGAGACAGTGACGGTTGATCACCAGGGGAATGCCGTCGATGGTCCCAAGATCAACGAGATCGCCAGGATTGAGGGCGTTGTGGTCAATAATCCGGTAGCGTGCAACAATTGCCGCTCCAAGTTTGGCAAGACGTTCGGCTGGCGTGGAGGGTCGGTGCAGACCGGTGGCGCAGATCAGGGTGATGTCGTCAGGGGCGACGCCGCACTGTTCAAGTTCGTTGAGCAGACTGCCGACGAGCCGTTCGTCGGGGCAGGCGCGCGTTGCATCGGTGAAGGCGATAGTCACGCGCATACCAGGGCGCGCAAGGCTGGCAAGGCGTTGACCGCCAATGATCTGGATGGCGTGCTGCGGCGCTGCGGGTTCACGGCTGACAGCGCGCGTGACGCGCCATGATGGCGGCAACCCCTCCGAGTCGTTCATGGCTTGCTCCATCAGTCGGGCCAGTCAACAACAACGAATATGCTGTCGCCTTCGATCCTGGTCTCATAGGTCGGAATGCGGATGCCAACCGGCGGAACGATGGCTTTCCCGGTGCGGACGTTGTATGTCCAGCCGTGCCAGGGGCATGTGACCGTATCGCCGATGAGCACGCCGGACGAGAGCGGTCCTCCTTCGTGACGGCACGAATCGCTGAAGGCGTAGATCGCGCCATCGACATTCGCCAGGGCAATCGGCAACCCGTCGATTTCGACGTAGATCATACGACCGGGCGGTATGTCGCTGAGTGCGGCGACGCGGACGATTTCACGAGCCATACGCAGGTATTGTAGCATGATGGCGGGAATGGTGTATAATAAGAAGGCGATGGGTGAGAGGCAAGAGGCGCAAAGGTAGAGCCGCTGCAATGCAGCGGCTGCGCACTGTAGTCATCACTGCCACATTTACGGGGAGGTCGCATAGTGGCCTAGTGCGCGGCACTGGAAATGCCGTAGGGGGTAACACCCCCTCGCGGGTTCAAATCCCGCCCTCCCCGCCAATGGGGCGCCCCTTGTGGGTGCCCCTTTTCGTGTCCTGACGCCTGTTTTCCCTCATCCCCCCAACCTCGTCAGGGGTAGAGTTTTCAGGGTGCGAGGGATATTTTCCGCATCCTGACGCCCGTTTTTGCCCTCACCCTCAACCCCCTCTCAAGTGTAGGCTTTTTGGGGTGCGAAGCGGATTTGCCGCATCTTGACGGCTTTTTGCCCTCATCCCCCCTGCCTCCTTCTCCCGCACCCCCCTCCGCCCCCCGGCACCCCCCGCTGGCGGGGGGGGCAGGGGGGCGGGGGGTTGGGGGGAGAAGGGGGAGTTGAGCCATTCTGATGCCCAAAAACAGGCGATTCAGCATGAGGGTTTGCCAGAAAAGTCTACACCTGAAAGGGGGTCGCCACTCTGGTGACGGTCACCTGGGGGCGAAGCGGCGCCTTGCCTGTACTTCAGGCGCTCATATGCCTGGCGAGTTCCGAGTCCTTCGGAATATGCGCGATCAACGCGCTGCCTGCTGACAGGAGCGCGGATCGTTGATCGAGCTCGTCGAGTAACAGCCCCATGCGCTCTATTTGCTCGAGTTCGAGCCGGTATCCCTCGATGCAGCGCACTGCGGCATAGACAGTTTCAATCCGCGTATATGCGTCGGTCAGACGCGCCAGGAAGCGGGTAGCGATCTTGTCACGATTGCGCACCTGGTCTAAAGGTTTCGCTTCCGGGTCTTCCCGTAACGCTGGCAGGAAGGGTTGTTTCCACTGATTGACATCCTGCGCGGCGCTTTTCCACAGATCGGCGCGCAGTTCCTCGAATACCGATGAGGCGCTGAGCGCGGGATTATTCGTGCGCCAGCGCATCAGCAGCGTCAGTCGCTCAAGGGAAACGCCTGCTGTTGCTCCTGCATTTTGGATCGACGGGGTGACGATGCAGCGCCACCGGGGACGGCGCGGCGCCAGCGGGCGACGGTGCAATGCACCGTCGCTACTGCGGCATTCCATGCTTCGCATCTCTCGCCTCACCTCTCTTGCCTGACACCATTTCCCTCTCGCCTCACACCTGACGCCCCTCGCCTGATTCGCATCGCATATTCCAGCCCTTCGCGCAGGGTCGCGCGGGTGACCAGGTCGCCAAGATCGATGCCGCTGGAGACGAGCGCCTGCGACACTTCGGGGTTGATGCCGACGAGGACACAGCGCGCG
>JANWXL010000512.1 GCA_025055265.1 Roseiflexus sp. | reverse complement strand
ACGAAAACGCCATATTTCAGCAGCGAAGCGACAGTCAGCAGTTTCATGCCGGCTGCTGCTGCTTATCGCCTGCTCCAGCAGGCGGGCTTCGCTGATCCGCAGTTGCGTGCAACGCTGGAGGACCGCCTGACCATTGGCTTGCAGCACATGTACGCATCGCAAAAACTCGATGGCGGTTGGGGATGGTGGCGGTATGACACCAGCAGTCCTCACCTCACAGCTTATGCTGTGCAGGGGCTGATCGAAGCGCAGCGCGCTGGCTTCACCGTCGATCAAGCGGCGCTGGATCGCGCTCTTGTGTTCCTGACCGAGGCGCTGAACACATCGCCGTACCTGAGCGATCCGAATGACCGCGCCTATGTGCTGTTCGTCCTTAGCGAAGCGGGCAAACCGGATCGCGGGCGGGCGGTCAACCTGTACAACGAACGCAGCAAACTGAACGCTGCAGGGAAGGCATATCTGCTGATGACCCTTCAGGCGGTCGGCAGTGAGGAGAGCCGCATTCGCACGCTGGTTTCTGAACTGATGGGCAGCGCAGTGCTGTCCGTATCTGACGCGCACTGGGATGCAGGCGAAATGTTACCCTGGGCGCTCGACAGCGACGTGACCGTCACCGGGCTGGCGGTGCGGGCGCTGCTGCGCGCTGATCCGCAGAACTTCCTGATACCCAATGCGGTGCGCTGGTTGATGGGCGAGCGTGAGCGCGATGTCTGGCGCACAACCTACGACTCTGCCGGCGCCGTGCTCGCGCTTGCCGAATATGCGGCGCAAACTGGCGATCTGCAAGCCGATTACCGCTACCGTGTCGCACTCGACGGGCGAACCATCCGCGAGGCGGTGGTCTCACCCGCGACCCTGCGGGAAACCGACCGGGTGACAATCCCCGGCGCCGACCTGAAGTCCGAAGGGAGCCAGGTGCTGTTGCAGCGACAGGCAGCCGCCGATCAGAGCGGCAAGGGTCGGTTATACTACACATTGCGGCTGCGCTACAGCGAAGACGCCGCCAGTGCCCAGGCGCTCGACCGGGGATTCGGCGTGCGACGCGAGTACATCGCTGTCGCCAGCGACACCCTCAGCCCGACGGGGCAGTTGATCACCCAGGCGCGGCAGGGCGACCTTGTGCAGGTGCGGATCACACTGAGTGTACCCACCGATGTGCGTTACCTGACGGTGGAAGACTTCCTGCCCGGCGGTTTGGAGGCGCTCGACACAAGCCTGAAGACGACGACGGCGGCGGCGCGC
>JANWXL010000482.1 GCA_025055265.1 Roseiflexus sp. | reverse complement strand
TGCGCCAGATACGGCTGGCTGGCGTACATGAAGGGCACACCGAGCAGACCGCGGGTGACCCCGACAATCTTCCACTCCGTCTCGCGGTTCCCGATCTTCAGCGTCACGCTCTGGCCGACGCGCAGGTCCGGCTCGAAGCGTCGCACATCGGCGTTGATGACGAGCGCGTGGTCTTCACCTGGCAGCAGCCAGCGCCCCTCGACCATCTCCGGCGTGAAGAGCGCACTTTCGGCTGGCGGCGCGATGATGCTGATCGCCGGTCCTTCGCTCCCATCAGGTCGCAGGCGGTACGCCATCGCGCTACTCCAGCTTTCAACATACGCCACGCCGGGCGTCTGCCTGGCAAGGTGTTCGACCTGCGCAGCACGATACGGACGAACCAGCGTCACCAGCACGTCGTGGCGGGAGGTCGCCAGAATGGTCTCAAATGTTTCGAAGAGTGAACGACGCACGCTCAACACCGAAACAACAATCGCCGTCGCCAGGGTCAGGGTCGTCAACGTCAGCGCCAGCCGCACCCGTCGCCGGAGTGCATTGCGCAGCGAGAGGATCACTGGTGATGGGATAAGCGCTGTCAGCCAGGAGAGCGTGGGTGACTCCCGCGTGGACGCTGGCGATCGAACGCCGGAGTGCCACCGCTCCTCGCGCTGTCCGGCAATTGCTTCGCGGACGGTCAGCCGCGCCGTCGTTAGCACCGGTGCGAGCGATGCCAGCAGCGGCGCCAGCAGCGCCATGCCAGTTTGCAGAGCGATCACACTGGCGGGCGTGGTGAACGTTCCCAGTTTGAAATTGAGGAAATAGGACAGGAAACTGACAAACGACTCGGTGGCGAACCGCGACGCCAGCAGCGCCAGCGGCAGCGCCAGCGCGCCGAAGGCAAGCGCGTAGACGGCATAAACGACCGCGATCTGCCCGGGACGCGCGCCGATCGCTTTCATCACGCCGATCTGCCGCGTCTGTTGCAGCAGCAGCGCCGTGATGGTATTCGTCACCAGCAACACGCTGAGGAAGAGCGCCAGGATGCCAAGTGCGCCAAGCACAACCGTGATTGCCTGAAAATAGTTGTGGAGCGGCAACTCTCCCGGTCGCGCCACGTCGATCCGCGTTACGCGCACGCCGCCGCGCTCGATGAAGGCGCGAACGTTCTCTGCAATGCGGCGGTTGTACGTCGCGTCCGCAGTGTTATCGGTCAGCAGGTAGAGTTCGTTGTAGCCGGGCGCGCCGCCGAGCCACTCCATTGTCTCGCGGTCAACGTATCCGTAGGCGCGTCCCATGAATGTTGCTGGCATGCGGGAAAAGTCGTATGCCAGCCCTGATAGTCGCACCTCGCGCAACCGTCCGTCAGCGGTTTCCACGATGATGGCGTCATTCAGGCGCGCTCGCGTCAGCCCCAGGTAGCCAACCAGCAACGAGGTGCGTTCGAGCACAATCGTGCGGCGCGGTGGA
>JANWXL010000481.1 GCA_025055265.1 Roseiflexus sp. | reverse complement strand
AATATACCCGCGTCGATATGCGCGACCCGCAGAACGTCGCGGCGGCGCTGCGCCCCAACACGCGCCTGGTGTGGGTCGAGACGCCGTCGAATCCGCTGCTCAAGATCGCTGACATTGCCGCAATTGCGGAGATTGCTCATCAGGCTGGCGCGCTGTGCGCCGTAGACAACACATGGGCGACGCCGGTGCAGCAGCGTCCGCTGGAATTGGGTGCGGACATGGTGATGCACGCAACGACAAAATATATCGGCGGGCACAGCGATGTGCTCGGAGGGGCTGTCGTGTTTGGCGCAAACGATGCGTTTGCCGAACGGGTGCGGTTTCTCCAGATCAACGGCGGCGCCGTTCCGTCGCCGTTCGACTGCTGGCTGGCGCTGCGCGGCATTCAGACGCTCGCGTACCGCGTTCGCGCGCACGCCGCGAATGCCATGCAGGTCGCCCGTTTTCTGTCGGCGCACCCGCGTATCGAGTGCGTCCACTACCCCGGTCTGGAAACCCATCCTGGTCACGCGATCGCTGCACGGCAGATGCGCGGCTTCGGCGGCATGCTCTCGATAGAAGTCAAAGGCGGTGAAGCGGAAGCAATGGCGGTTGCGGCGAAGGTGAAGATCATCACCCGCGCCACCAGTCTTGGCGGCGTCGAGAGCCTGATCGAACATCGCGCCTCGGTGGAGGGACCGGAGAGCACGACACCGCCAAACCTGCTGCGCCTTTCGATCGGGCTGGAACATCCTGACGACCTGATCGCGGACCTGGCGCAGGCGCTGGCATAGGACACTCCATGTACACAGGAAAGGACTGCTCGTATGGCTCGCATCTGGCGCTTCGGCGCAAATGTCAATACTGACCAGATCGTCCCCGGACGCTATGCGCCATATATGCTCAAAAACGAGGATGATCTGCGCAAGTACCCGTTCATCGAGGCGCGCCCCGAGTTCGCCTCAACCGTGCGTCCCGGCGACCTGATCATCGCCGGTCCGAACTTCGGTTGCGGTTCATCGCGCGAATATGCACCGCTGGCGCTGAAGATGGTCGGCATCGGCGCGATCATTGCGCCGCTCTTCGCGCGCATTTTCTACCGCAACGCGCTCAATCTGGGCATTCCGCTGTTCGAGGCGGACCTCACTGATCAACTGGAGGACGGGCAGGAAGTGGAGTTCAACGCCGAAACCGGCGTGATTATCGCCGACGGTCGCACGATTCAACTGCCGCCGCCGCCCGAATGGATGCGCGAGGTCTGGCGCGAAGGCGGGATTGTGCCGTTCTACCGCAAATATCGTCGCTTCCCCGGAGCAGTTTCGGTATGAGCGCGCCGCCCTTCACCATTCTCGTGATCCCCGGCGACGGCATTGGGCGCGAGGTCATTCCGGCAGCCGTGGCTGTACTTCAGGCGACCGGTCTGCCGCTGCGGTTCGCGGAAGCCGACGCTGGATGGGAATGTTTCCAGCGCAGTGGTGAGGCGCTGCCGCCCGAAACCCTCGCTGCCGCGCGCACGGCGGATGCGGTGCTGTTCGGTGCGGTCGCCTCGCCGAGCCACCCGGTCGCCGGGTACCGCAGCCCGATTGTGCGGCTGCGCCGTGAACTTGACCTGTACGCCAATATCCGTCCGGTCTTCGACGATCCGCCACACGCCGACGATCCCCGCGCGCGCCGCGTCGATCTGGTGGTGGTGCGCGAGAACACCGAAGACCTGTACGCCGGGCGCGAACGGGTCGAAGACGGCGGCGCAACTGCAATCGCCGAGCGCGTCATCACCCGGCGCGCCAGCGAACGGATCGCGCGGGTCGCATTTGAACTGGCGCGCGCCCGCCGTGCTGCGCGCAACACGAATGATGCGCCGCCAGCAAAGGTGACTATCGTTCATAAAGCGAACGTGCTGCGCGAAACATGCGGGCTGTTCCGCGCTGTTGCGCTGGAAGTCGCGCAGGCGTACCCCGACGTGCAGACGGACGAGATGCTTGTCGATACCTGCGCGCTGCAACTGGCGACGCGCCCGGAACGCTTCGATGTGATTGTCACCACGAACCTGTTTGGCGACATCCTGTCGGATGTCGCCTGCGCCTGGGGCGGCGGATTGGGTCTGGCATCGTCGGCGAACCTGGGTGAACAGCACGCGCTGTTCGAGCCAGTGCACGGCGCCGCGCCCGACATCGCAGGGAAGGGGATCGCCAATCCGCTGGCGGCGATCGGGTGCGCTGCGCTGCTCCTCGACCACCTCGCCCGACGCGCGCCGCCCGACATTGCGCCTGCCATCCACGCCTGGAGCGCACGCATTCAGCACGCCATCCGCCACGTGCGCGCCGCCGGTCCGCACACGCCCGACCTTGGCGGCAACGCTGTCACATCTGAAGTTACCGACGCGGTTATTGCACATATGCTCACATCATAAGAAAGGAGACGCTCATGCGCGCCATATGCCCGGAATGCGAAGCCGAGATCACCCTGCCCGAAGGCACTGTCGAAGGCGAGATTCTCACCTGCCCCGACTGCGCCGCCGAACTGGAAGTCGTCAGTATCAACCCGCCAGAGCTGGCGCTTGCGCCAGAAGTTGAAGAAGACTGGGGAGAATGACCTATGCGAGTCGGCGTCCTCTGCTCCCGCATCCGCGTCGAGGAAAAACTGCTCTTTGCCGAACTGGAACGACGCGGCGTCGCCTATGAACGCATTGACGACGATGACGTCATCTTTGACCTCAACGCAGGTCGCTACGAGTACGACGTCGTGCTCGAACGCAGCATCCACCACTCGCGCGCCCTGTACGCGCTCAAGGTGTACAACGACGCTGGCGTGCCGACCGTCAACACCGCCTATGTCGCCGACATCTGCGGTGACAAGTTCAAGACCACTCAGGCGCTCATTCGCGCTGGCGTGCCGACCCCGCGCACCCGGATGGCATTCACCCCCGAGTCGGCGCTGCGCGCCATTGAGGACTTGGGATACCCGGTAGTGCTCAAGCCAGCCATCGGCTCGTGGGGACGCCTGATCGCCAAGGTCAACGACCGTGAGGCGGCTGAGGCGTTGCTCGAACACAAGCAGATTCTGGGATCGTACCACCATTCAATCTTCTACATTCAGGAATACATCCCCAAACCCCACCGCCGCGACATTCGCGCCTTCGTCGTCGGCGACGAGTGCATCTGTGCGATCTACCGCACCAGCGACCACTGGATCACCAACACTGCCCGCGGCGGGCTGGCGAGCGTCTGCCCGGTCACGCCAGCGCTGGCGGACCTGTGCGTTAGCGCCGCGTATGCGGTTGGCGGCGGCGTAGTCGCCATCGACGTATTGGAAGCGCCCGACGGCAGGCTGCTGGTGAACGAAGTCAACTACACGATGGAGTTTCGCAACAGCATTGCGCCGACCGGCGTGGACATTCCGGCGCGCATTATCGACTACACGCTGGAGGTTGCGCGGAAGGGGAGCGTCTCATGAGCGTGCGCGTCTCGATCGTTGGCGGCAGCGGATATGTCGGCGGCGAGCTGCTGCGCCTGCTCCTGTTCCATCCGCAGGTCGCCGTCGCGCAGGCGACCTCCGAACGGCTGGCGGGCAAACCAATCACAACGGCGCACCCGAACCTGCGCGGCGTCCCCGCAGCGCGCGAACTTCAGTTCACGTCGCAGGACCGGCTGGCGCCGTGTGATGTGCTGATCCTGGCGCTGCCGCACGGCGACGCCGCGCGCGCCATCGACCGCTTCGCCGGGCTGGCGCCGAGGATCATCGACTGCTCCGCCGATTTCCGTCTGCGCGACCCGGCTGTGTATGCCCGCTGGTACGGCGAAAACCACCCCGCGCCGCACTGGCTCGAACGCTTCGTCTACGGACTGCCCGAACTTCACCGCGACGCCATCCGCAGCGCCAGTTACGTCAGCGGCGTCGGGTGCAATGCAACCGCCGCGATCCTGGCGTTGCTGCCGCTGGCGCGCGCCGGTCTGATCGATCCGGGGCGCGATGTGATTGTCGAGGTGAAAGTCGGCTCCTCCGAGGGCGGCGCACAACCGAACGAGTCGTCGCACCACCCGGAGCGCAGCGGCGCTGTGCGCTCGTTTGCGCCCGTCGGACACCGCCACACCGCCGAGGTGGTGCAGGAACTCGGCGTTGAGCGCGTGCACCTGTCGATCACCAGCGTCGAGTTGGTGCGCGGCGCACTTGCCACGGCGCACGCATTCGCCAGCGGACCGGTGAGCGACAAGGACCTGTGGCGCGCATTTCGCGCAGTGTACAGCAACGAACCATTCGTGCGCATCGTGCGCGAAAAACAGGGCATCTACCGCCTGCCAGAGCCGAAAATTCTGGCGGGCAGCAACTACGCCGATGTTGGATTCGCCGTTGACGAGGAGACCGGACGGATCGTCACAATCTGCGCAATTGACAACCTGATGAAAGGCGCCGCCGGAACCGCCGTGCAATGCCTGAACCTGATGTGCGGTTTCGACGAACGGATGGGACTGGAGTTTCCTGGATTGCATCCGGTTTAGGGGTTAGGGGTTAAGGGTTAGGGGTTAACCCAGGGTGACCGGCACCGCCCAGCGAGCGCCTCGCACCCGGCATCCGCCAGGGGACCGGGGGCAGGACATGCACCCCGGGCAGCGCCAGGGGGTGCCGGTCACCTGGGCAGCGCCAACCACCCAGGGTGACCGTCAAGGTGACCGTCACTGCCCGAGGAAGGACGCCCACCCGACAACCGCCACACGTCCATTGCAGGGCATGCACCCCAGACAGCGCCAGGTAGTGACGGTCACCTGGGCAGCGGGCACCTGAGGCAGCGCTAGGGGGTGACGGTCACCTGAGCAGCGCCAACCACCCAGGGTGACCAGCGCCGCCCGGCGAGCGCCTCGCACCCGGCATCCGCCAGGGGACCGGGGGCAGGGCATGCACCCTGGGCAGCGCCAGGGGGTGACGGTCACCTGGGATCGTCAGAGGCATATGATGGAGTGTGAGAAATTAATCCGGTATCGCCGGATCTAGCCCGCGAAGGCGGGCTTCGCAACCGTAGCCCGCGACTTTAGGCGCCGGGCGGATGGATGGATAGCGGAATAATTTTTCAAAAACCATAACATGTCACCAATACCAGAATTCCTACAAAACGAAAACCCGGCGCAACCGCGCTATCACGAAGCGCTTGAACTGTTTGCGCTGTTCGACTATCTGAAAGCCATGCGCTGGGGAGTCTTCAGCATTCGCGAGTCGCTCCAGGCGGTCGGCGAGTGCCGCGACGGGACGCTCCAGGGATTCCACCTGACCATCGATGAAGCCTGGGAGGCGGTGCGCGGCATGGACTCGCTCGGTGTCGGAGTGATCGAACTCCCCGCGTTCCCTGCTAACCCGCCAGGACAGGCGTTCAACCGCCGTCTGCTGGAACGAGCCGCTGCGCATGGGCTAACGACAACCTTCGCCGCACACGCGCGCTGTGTCGCTGCTGATGTCCGCACCGCCGCTGAGACCGGGTTCCGCCGTCTGCACCTCTACATCGGCGTCAGCCCGATCAAACAGGCGACGGTGCGCGCCAGTGCAACCCAGCTTGCCGACAGAGCCTTCGACGCCATTCACCTGGCGCGCGACCTTGGCTTCGACTGCGTTCGCATCAGCACCGAAGACGCCTACCGCACCCCGCTCGATGACTATCGCGCGTTCTACGAGCGCCTGCAGGAGCGCCTGACGAGCCACGGATTGCACGTTGACGGCATCGGCATCCCCGACACGGTCGGCGTCGGCACGATTGACGATCTCGGCGACCGCATTGCCGTGTTGCGCCAGGTCGGCATCCGCTTCGCCTTTCTCGAATGCCACATCCACAACGACATTGGTCACTCCGACCGCCTGTACGTCGATACGTTGCTGCTCTGCATGCGGTTGGGGATCATGATGCTGCCCGACTTTTCGATCCTGGGGATCGGCGAGCGCAACGGTACAATCGGTCTCAGTTCGCTGATCGAAGCGATCTACCGGCGACTGCTGCTCCTCTATCCACGCTCGATGCCCGCCATCCGGCAGGCAGTGCGCGAGAAACTCGGCGTGCTGCCCGACGGCGAATTGTTCGTCAACCGCTACCGCGATCTCGACTCCTTCTTCTACCGGATTCTGGCGCGCAGCGGCTTTGTCTTCGATCGTAGCCCATTTTCGTCGAACACCGAGTACGACGGTTCCGGCGTCCACGCCGACACCACCCTGCGCGCCTTTCGCCTGGCGCTGGAGAAAGGATACGAAGGGCAGCAGGCGGTTGATCTTGGCAACAGCGCCTACGCCGGGGCGCTGCCGCCCTACGACATGCCGCTGCGCACGCCGGTGCTGGCATGCTTCGGCTGCGGCAAGAGCAATGT
This sequence comes from Roseiflexus sp., assembly GCA_025055265.1. Classification (GTDB taxonomy): domain Bacteria; phylum Chloroflexota; class Chloroflexia; order Chloroflexales; family Roseiflexaceae; genus Roseiflexus. The sequence continues at coordinate 979 of JANWXL010000481.1, read as the reverse complement.
GCGCTTCTGGCGCGAACGGGAGCATCTGGTCCTGCGCTCCCCGGACGACATCCGCGCCCGGATCGTTCCGTATGCTGACGATCTTGCCGAAGATTACCACCACATTCCGACCGACGAAACGACCGCCGACGAACTCGCCGCACGGTTGATCCGCTGCGCCAGCGTCCGCGAAGGCGGGATCAACCACCACCAGGCGATGGAGATAGTTCGACTCTTCTACCGATCCAGGGAGGCTGCCGAATGATTGTGGTCAAAGTTGGCGGCGGCGCCGGCATCGCCTATGACGCGCTCTGCGCCGACCTCGCCACCCTTACGCGCGCCGGTCAGCGGCTCGTGCTGGTGCACGGCGGATCGCACGAAACCAACACCCTCGCCGAACGATTGGGACACCCGCCGCGTTTCGTCACCTCGCCATCTGGTTACACCAGCCGCCACACCGACCGTGTGACACTGGAACTTTTTCTCATGGCGACGGCTGGCAAGGTTAACAAACTGATCGTCGAGCGCCTGCAGCAACTTGGCGTGAACGCCATCGGTCTCGCCGGTCTCGACGGGCGTCTACTGGAAGGGCAACGCAAAGCCGTTATCCGCATCGTCGAAGACGGCAAGCAGAAAGTGCTGCGCGACGACTGGACCGGAACGGTTGAGAAGGTCAACACCGATCTGCTCAACCTGCTGCTGAACGCCGGGTTCCTGCCGGTGATCGCTCCCATCGCCGCCAGTTACGCTGGCGAGGCGCTCAACGTCGACGGCGACCGCGCGGCTGCGGCGATTGCAGCAGCGCTCGGCGCTGACACGCTGGTGCTGCTGACGAACGTTCCCGGTCTGCTGCGCGCCTTCCCTGACGAAACCACCCTCGTCCGACGCATTCCGCGCGCCGACATCGAGGAGTACCTGCCACTGGCGCAGGGTCGTATGAAAAAGAAGATCCTTGGCGCGTCCGAAGCGCTTATGCAGGGAGTGGGACGGGTCATTCTCA
>JANWXL010000479.1 GCA_025055265.1 Roseiflexus sp. | reverse complement strand
CCTTAACCCCTAACCCCTAACTGGTTCTATGCACGCTCACGCATCCGCTCCCGGCAAAATCATCCTGTGCGGCGAACACGCCGTTGTCTACGGTCGGCCCGCGATTGCGCTTCCGTTGAGCGGCATTCGCGCACGCGCCAGCGTCACCCCCGGCGCGCCGGGGATTGGCGTTCGTTTCGACGCCCCCGACCTGGGGCGGCGCTGGCTGCTCTCCGCCGCTCCCAACGACCCGCTTTCGGAACTGACGCTGGCGACCCTTCGGCGGCTGGGAGCGACGGAGATGCCAGACATCCAGATCACCATCACCTCGGACATCCCCATCGCCAGCGGCATGGGGAGCGGCGCCGCGATTGCAACGGCGATCGTGCGGGCGCTGGCGGCTGCGCTTGGACAGAACCTCAGCGCGGCAGAGGTCTCGGCGCTGGTGTACGAGAGTGAGCAGCGCTACCACGGCACTCCCAGCGGCATCGACAACACGGTGATCGCATACGATCGGGCGATCTGGTTCCAGCGGCGCAGCGAGCCGCCGCACCTGATCGAGCCGCTGCCGATTGCTGCGCCCTTCACACTGCTGATCGGCGATACCGGCGTGCGCAGCGCCACGCGCCTGCCGGTCGGCGAGGTGCGACGGCGCTGGCAGGAAGACCCGGCACGCTACGAAGCATTGTTTGATCAAGTGGCGGATATCGTGCATCAGGCGCGCCGCGCGCTGGCGGAAGGCGATATCGCGACGCTTGGACCGTTGCTCGACCGCAACCAGGAGTTGCTGGAACAGATTGGCGTGTCATCGCCGGAACTCGAGCGGCTGGTGGCGGCTGCGCGCCGTGCGGGCGCGGCAGGCGCCAAACTCTCCGGCGGCGGGTGGGGCGGCGTGATGATTGCGCTGGTTGACTCCGAATCACTGGCGCCCGTCCGTGATGCGCTACTGGCGGCAGGCGCCGTGCAGGCGCTGGAAACGACGGTCAACGCGACCGCCTGAAGAGCGAGCAGTGTGCTATACTACAGGAAACAGGCGGCGATACGCCGCTTTTTGTTGAGAAAACGATGGTTGTGAGATAGATACGCTCGCTTAACAGAAAGAACCTTCCTGTTTGTTGAGCGTCTGGAAATGAGATATTGTTCCAATGGCAAAGATTATGGTTGCAATGAGCGGCGGCGTCGACAGTTCCCTGGCGGCGGCGCTGCTCCACGAAGCCGGGCACGAGGTCACCGGCGTCACTCTGCATCTGTGGGAAGGCGACGACGACCGCCTGGCGGAGAGTCTCTGCTGCTCCCAGCAAATGACCGAGAGCGCACGGCGGGTGTGCGCACAGCTCGGCATACCTTACTATGTCTTCAATTACCAGCGCGAGTTCCGGCGCTATGTTATCGAATACTTTTTGCGCGAGTACGCCAGCGGCTTCACGCCCAATCCATGCCTGGAATGCAACCGCGAAATCAAGTTTCGCGCGTTGCTGGCGCGTGCGCGCGCCCTTGGGTTCGATTATGTCGCCACTGGACATTACGCCCGGATCCGCGCTGACGAGGCGGATGCAGACGATGCCGCAACCACATCGTCGCACAGCGCACGGCGCGTTGTCTACCGCCTGTTGCGCGCCGTCGATGAGGAGAAGGATCAGTCGTACATGCTCTACATGCTCGGTCAGGACGACCTGGCGCGGTTGATGTTCCCGATTGGCGAGTACACGAAGGCGGAGGTTCGCGCCATGGCTGCCGCGCGCGGTCTGGCAAGCGCCAACCGACCGGAGAGCCAGGACATCTGCTTCGTCCCTGGCGGCGACTACCGCAACCTGCTGCGCGAAGAGCGTCCCGACGCGCTGCGTCCTGGACCTATCCTCGACCTTGAAGGGCGCGAAATTGGCAGACACCAGGGATTGCCGCTCTACACCATCGGGCAGCGGCGCGGTCTCGGCATCGCCGCCGGTCAACCGATGTACGTTCTGGCGCTCGACGTTGCGCGCAATGCGGTGATCGTCGGTCCCGAATCGGCGCTCAAGCGCACATCGCTGCGCGCCGAGCGTGTGACGTTCGTCAGCGGCGTCTGGCCCGATGCGCCATTCGACTGCCTGGCGCAGATCCGGGCGCATGCCGACGCAGCACCAGCGCGGGTGACGCCGATTGAGCCGGGAAAGGTTGAGGTGCATTTCGAGCATCCGCAGCGTGCAATTACTCCGGGACAGGCCATCGTCTTCTACGATGGCGACGTCGTGCTCGGGGGTGGACGAATTGTGCGTGACTGATGGAGATACGTCAGCGATGCCGCCAGCCCTTCTGCTGATCCTGTTGATTGTCACTGCCAGCGCTGCCCTGGCACACCTGCTCTGGGGGCGCCGGTGGGTCCAAATACCGGTGTTCTGGCTGGCAGCCGCCGGAGGCGCGCTCATTGCGCTGGCAATCGACGCGCGGCTGCCGTTGCGCCTGATGACCCCGGCTGGCGTTCCGGTGCTCGAAACCACGCTGGGCGCCTGGGTGTTGCTGATCGTTGCCTCACGATTGCGCCTGTGATATAATCAGCGCCGCTCCGCAGCATCCGAATGGCTGCTGCGCCTGGAAGAAGGAGATGCGCTGTGGGGAAATGGATCGGCATCGGACTGACCATCGTGCTGCTGATCGTTGTCGGGTTCATTATCGGCGCGTATCTGTCCCCTGATTTTCGCGTCGCTTCACGCGATATTGCGATTGTCGTCCTGGCAGTGTTCCAGATGATTTCGGCGATCATTTCAATCGCCCTGCTGCTGGTGCTGGTCTATGCGGTGCGCACCCTGACCCGCGTTTCCCGAACGACGCTGATCCCTAAGCTGGAAGAAGTGTCGGTCAAACTTGATCAGGTGCTGGAACAGGGGCGCGGCGTGGCGGCCAACCTGCGCGATACCACCAGCACGGTGAGCGGGACGACATCATTTCTGGCGGATCGCGCGATTGCGCCGGTCATTCGCATATCCGGTCTCATGGCAGGGGTGCGCGCCGCTGCAGCGTATCTCGCCAGGCGCGATGAGGATCAGACGTCCTAGCGCATCTGCGAGAGTATACCCACTGTTCGCTGGTACTGGCGCGCTATTGTCGTTCACTACGCTGCGTGGTATCATACATTAACAGACAGTCGATCACTGGCGGGTAAGTCGGCAGGCGAACTATGTTGCGTTCTGGAAAAAGGAATGAGTGAACGATCATTTTCGTATGGCGGTCAGGCTGTTCTCGAAGGCGTGATGATGCGCGGCTTGCGCCAGGCGACTGTTGCCGTGCGCACCTTGTCGGGCGAGATCGTCTTTCGCCACGAAGCGTTGAATGTCGAGCGACGCCGCATGTGGGAAACGCTGCCGTTTCTGCGTGGCATCCTGATGCTGTGGGATACGCTGAGCCTCGGCATTCGCGCACTCAACTTCTCTGCCAGCGCTGCGCTTGGCGAAGAAGAGCAGCAGCAATCGAAGGGCGCCATCACATTAACGCTTATCGTAGCGCTGGCGTTTGCGTTTGGGTTATTCTTTGTCACGCCGCTGCTGATTGCCAGCCTGCTGGAGCGTCTGGGAGCGACGCCGCTGATGCGTGATGCAGCGGAAGGGTTTATTCAACTCAGCATCTTTATCGGCTACCTGGCGCTTATCGGGCGAATGCCGGACATCCAGCGCACCTTCGGGTACCACGGCGCCGAACATAAAACGATCAACGCCTATGAAGCCGGCGCCCCGCTAACGGTCGAATCGGTGCGCTCGTTCTCAGTGTTGCATCCTCGCTGCGGGACAAGTTTCCTGCTGGTCGTCGTTGTGCTGAGCATTCCGTTCTTTGCGCTTTTCAGCAGTCTGCCGCTCGGAGAACGGTTGCTCTCGCGCATTATCCTGGTGCCGGTCATCGCAGCGATTTCGTATGAACTGCTGCGCCTGTCGGCTGCACATTTCCATCGTGGCTGGGTTCGGCGTCTGATTGCGCCATCACTGGCGTTGCAGCGCCTGACGACCCGTGAACCTGATGATACAATGATCGCCGTGGCAATCGCCGCGTTGATCCCGGTGCTTGCTGCCGATGGCGTTGTTCCTGAGTCGTTCGACGCATCACTGGCGCACGGTGTGGCGCGATCGCCCGCTGATGCCGCGCTCGCATAACCCTCGCATGATGCGAGTGGAGGAAACCCATGCCGCTGGTCGGTAACATCCGTGATTTCGGGCTCTCGGACTTCCTGTACCTCGTGGATCGAGGCTATAAGACGGGGTGCCTCCATCTGAGCCGCGCCGATGAAATGTCGTCGCTCTACTTCGATAAGGGGAAGCTGATCACGGCAACCCGGAAGGATGACAATGTTCCCGTCACCGATCTGCTCGTCCGCAAAGGAAAATTGACCGCAGTACAGGCGGCGCAGGCGGCGCAGGCGCATCAGAGTCAGAATGGCGTCACTCTGTCGCAGGTGCTCATTAACCTGGATCTGATCGGACGCGATGAATTGCAGCGCGTGTTGCAACAGCATATTGAAGAATCGGTGTACGCGCTGTTTAGCTGGAACGAGGGTGAATTTCGCTTCGAACAGGGTCAACGTCCCGATCCCACAGCACCGATCATGCCAACGCCCCTGGCAGTCGAACACCTGATTATGGAGGGTGTGCGACGCATCGATGAGTGGGGGCGGATCAAGGATCGCATTCCGAACACTGATATGGTCGTGAAGTTTATCGAGCAACCCATCGAGCGCACCAAAGGGATTAACCTTGCTGCTGATGAGTGGCGTGTGTTTGCACGGATCAATGGCAAAGACACCCTGGCGGAGATTGCCCGGAAGACAGGCATGAGCGAGTTCGATGTCTGTCGCATTGTCTATGGCTTCCTGACCGCCGGGCTGGTCGATGTCATTCGTAAGCCAGCGCCGGTGCCGATGCTGGCCACGGGCCGACCCCTGGCCGAGGCGCCACGTGTCAAGAAGAGCCTGGTCACCCGCATTATCAATCGCATTCGTGGTATGTAACGGCGCAGTCAGCACGGAGGACCGGTGTGCAGACGGTAAAAATGGTCATCAGCGGCGCAGTCAACGCCGGTAAGACTGAATTCATCAAGACGATCAGCGAAATTGAAGTGGTTTCGACTGAGCGTCCCGCAACTGACGACACCCGACTGATTAAGAAGGAAACCACGGTTGCAATGGACTTTGGGCGCATTGCAATCGGCGATGACCTGGTGTTGCACCTGTTTGGCACGCCAGGGCAGAAACGCTTCGATTTCATGTGGGAGATCCTGTCGGAAGGGATGCTGGGACTGGTCATCCTTGTCGATAGCACGCGCCCCGAAACATTCCGTGAGACGAATCGCATCATCGACTTCTTCATGTCGTACCGCGAGACCCCCTACGTGGTGGCAGCCAACAAGCAGGATCGTCCGAACGCCTGGTCGCCGGAGGAGTTGCGACTGGCGCTGCGCTTGCCTTCCCATATCAAAGTGCTGCCCTGCATGGCGACTGATCGCGAGAGCGTCAAGAATGTGCTGCTTGAATTGCTCGATGTGATCATGCAACGCAGTGAGGATTAGACGCATCTGAACGTCTCGGCGGCAATGGTGTGAGGGCGGGTCTGAGACCCGCCCTTACGCCGTTTCGGGATATGCGACAGCAATCACAGTGTTAGGCGTGAGCCGCGTCGCGCGCTGCTGTTCGGGGCTTGACCGCTTCCGTCAATGTCTGGCGTTCGACAGGCGTAACCTTCGCTATTATCATAAAAGCCTGAAACGCCTCCCTGAAACGATTGGAGATGTCATCGCATGACTGATACTCGCTATGGCTTACCGGAGAGCATTGCGCTGGTTGATGATCTGCACCTTGGTCATCCACAGGTTGTTGGCACATATGTAATATTGGGAGATGACCCGGTCATCGTTGATCCTGGTCCCGCCAGTGTGCTGCCCAACCTTGAAGCCGGTTTGAAACAGATTGGTCTGTCGTTCAGCGATCTGCACGGCGTCGTGCTGACGCATATCCACCTGGATCATGCTGGCGCAACAGGATCGCTGGTGCGCTATTTTCCCCATCTCAAGGTATACGTCCATCATCGTGGCGCACCTCATATGATTGCGCCCGATAAGTTGTTGCGCAGCGCCGCGCGCATTTATGGCGGCCAGATGGATTATCTGTGGGGCGAATTTCTGCCGGTGCCGGTGGACAATATCGTGACCCTCGGCGGCGGCGAAACGCTGCGCATTGGCGGTCGCACGCTGCGGGTCTTCGATGCTCCTGGTCACGCCTCACACCACCTGATCTACTTCGATGAATCAACAGGCGCAGCATTTGTGGGCGACACCACCGGTCTGCGGATGCCTGGATATACCTATGTTCGTCCGGCGACGCCGCCGCCGGATATTGATCTGGAGGCATGGCGGCGCACCCTGGATACGCTGCTGGGTCTCAAGCCGCGTATGCTGCTGCTGACCCATTTTGGTCCGGTGCACGACCCTGAGCGACATATCGCCGATATGTGGGAGCACACGCAGCAGTGGGCGGAGACGGTGCGCACCAGCCTCGATCACGGCGAAGACGAGTCCGCTGCAGAAGCGCGCCTTGTGGCGCTGGCGGCCGCAGAACTGGAAGGTGTGGACGAAGCGGCGCGTCAGCAGTACGCGCAGGCAGGCGCCGTTGAGATGAGCTGGCACGGTCTGGCGCGCTACTGGCGCAAGAAGATGGAGGCGTCGTAGTCTTCTTCAGGCTAAACTGGGAAAATTCTCCGGTATTGCTGAAACGCTCGGAGTGATAAACATTCGCATCAGAAGATGCGCGATGTGATGGCGCGGGTCATTTCCTTAGTTCCTCATAAGCCCCTGTCGAGGACGTGAAAGCCTGGAAGAGGCTTGTCTGATCTCAGCAGGGGCTTATATAAATAGTTCGGTATTGCCGGGACGCTGCAGGCTGGTGGTTTTTGAGTAATTATTCCGCTATCCGCCTACCTGCCCGGCGACTGAAGCTGCGGGCTACGGAAAGCGAAGCCCGCCTTCGCGGGCTAGACCGGGCGATACCGAATTATTTTCTCAAAAACCATAAGTAGTCTGTACAGTAAGTTTTCCGGTGATTTACCGTTTGGGTACGGCGCAGCATCCGCCTCGTCCTGATGTCGTATGACTTTCGCCGCGCTCAAGGTCGCAAAAAGCCAGAAAACTTCGTTTACAGACTAATAAGCCCTGGCTGAGATCGTGAAAGCCCCTCCGGGGCTTCCACCTTCTGAGCGAGGGCTTATGAAAATTAAGTAAATAGTCCGGTATTCCTGGGCGCTGCGGGCTGAAGCCCTGGCTGAGATCGTGAAAGCCCCTTCGGGGCTTCTGCGTCCTGAGCGAGGGCTTTAGCCCGCAGCTCAAAGGACGCGCGGCTCGGCAGCACGGGTTGACCGGATTCATTTCTTAATCCTCATTAGCCCGCAGCTCAGAGGGCGCGCGGCCTGGCAGCACAGGTATGCCGGATCCATTTCTCAATCCTCATCAGCCCGCAGCCCGGAGCCTCCAGATTCTCATTGATGAACAATCCGATCTACAGGTGCGATCCTCACAAGGGTAGATTTTTCCAACAAGTCCTCGTGTTAGTCGCCCGTTTTCGGCATCAGAACGGCTCAACACCTCCTCTCTAGCGATGCTCTGTACATTACCCACATGTCACACCGCGTCATACGCACTATCTTGCGGGAGAGCGTCCTGATGCGGAATGTGGTAGCGAGACTTCGGCGAACACGCCTTGCTGAAACATTGCTTTTTCCACATCAGGAAGCCATCGTCGGACTTGTGGGTAATGCATAGAGCGGTGCTGGAGGGGGGTGGGGGGGTGAGGAAGAAAAAGGCTTCGGGATGCGGAAAACATCCCTCGCGTCTGAAAAACTCTACACTTGTGAGCAGGTGCGATCTCGATGTTCGGGTTGCTCCTGATCATTCGACAGGAACCTCTTAACGTACAGATTCGGATTTTCACTATTACCTCTGAATTGCTTCGCCACCCCCAGAACGTTCGGCGCGGCGCAGACCTGCGGGTGATGGCGTGACGCGGCGCAATCGCATATCCTGCCGACAGGAGAGATTGCGCCGAGGATGCTATGTCACTCGCAACAGTACTTGACTCCCTTCTGAGCCTGTTGCTGCCCGACCGCTGCGCCGGATGCGGTCGGCTGGGGGCGCTGCTCTGCGATGAGTGCCGTCACAGGCTCGTCGTGTACGATGAGGATCTGCCGCGCGTTGCCGATCAGTTGACCGGTGTGCGTATCGCATATGTGTTTGAAGGTCCGCTGCGCCACGCGCTGCACCAACTCAAGTATCACCGTCGGCGGCGCGTGGCGCGTCCGCTTGGGATGCTGATGGCATCGCGCCTGCACACGCACCCGCTCCCATGTGATGCGCTCGTGCCTGTGCCGCTTCATCAAAAGCGCCTGAAAGAGCGTGGCTTCAATCAGGCGGAATTGCTGGCGCGCGAAGTCGCCAGAGTAACCGGTTTCCCGCTGATTGCAGGACCGCTGATGCGGATCAGGGCGACCCGACAGCAGGCGCTGCTGGGTGTGGCGGAGCGTATTGAGAACGTGGCGGATGCGTTTGTGTGGAAAGGTCCGGCGCCGCCAGCGCGCGTTGTGCTGGTCGATGATGTGCTGACCACCGGGGCGACGGTCAATGCCTGCGCAGCGGCGCTGCGCGCTGGCGGCGCGCGCGAGGTATATGCGCTGGCGCTGGCGCGCAGCCGGGGGCGGACGCTCTAACCTCGCTGCCTGCGCTGCTGTGTTCACTGCCTGCTGCCAGCGGATGAACGAATGAGCAACGAATAAACGAATGCGGCAGCGAATAAACGAATGGTCAACGAATAAACGAATGTGGCGACGAATAAACGAATGGCGGCAACGAATGAACGAATGGTCAACGAATAAACGAATGCGGC
>JANWXL010000398.1 GCA_025055265.1 Roseiflexus sp. | reverse complement strand
AGCCCCGGAGGGGCTTGCACGATCTCAGCCAGGGCTTCAGCCCGCAGCGCCCAGGCAGACCGGATTATTTGATGAATGTTCATCAGACGCCGGGCGAGCAGGCGCCATCCGCCGCCGGGCAGGCTATGTCGTACGACGGCGCCCCCGGCGCCGTCGCCTGACCGATCCTCCCCGGCATGGACGGCGTAAGGGCGGGTCTGAGACCCGCCCTTACGATCCGTCTTGTCGAGTCAGGAGAAAGAAGCAGGGGATGCGGGCAGCCACAGCCCTCACGTCAGATCCTGGCGGTACACCACCATGCCCGCGTGGCGTGTAAAGCCGAGGCGTTCGTTGATCGCCAGCATACTGGCGTTGGTCGATTCGACCCAGGTGCTGATCTGCGTGTAGCCGTGGGTCTGCGCATATGCGATGGTCAGCACCTTGAGCGCCATAGCCAGGCCGCGCCCGCGGTAATCGCGCAGCACCCCGGTCAGATGCTGGTTGAGCAAACCGGGCTGCCGGTCATCGGGGTGCATGACGCTCTCGCCGATGTAGCGGTCGCCGTCAATCGCCACGAAGAACGCCTCCGGGCAGGTCAGCGCGAAGCGCTCGAACCATTCGAGCGTGATGTTGGGCGCATCTGGAAGCGGCACATCACGGTTGAGCGTGAAGTGCAGGGCATGCAGTTTGGGCAGCCAGTCGGGATCGACGGTGCGCAGTTCGGCGAGCGTCGTCAGGCGGATGCCAGACGCCTCGGCGCGCTCGACGTAGCGACGGAATGGCGCCACATCGACGGTGTGCGTGTCGAGGCGCAGTTCCCAGGTGCGCAGCATCTCAGTGAAGCCGGTTTGCTCGGCGAAATCAGTGGCGTCCGCCAGTTGTTCGCGCACCTGAGCCAGCGCGAAGAGGCCGCCGGCGGCGTGCGCCTCGCCAAGCGCGCGGGCAAGCAACTGCCGCCCGATCGTCAGGCGTCGGTAGGCGGGCAGGACGCGGACTGCCGCCCAGAATCCTCCTGGCTCGGCGATCCAGGTGGTGGGGAATGTGTGCGCATACCCGACGATTGCGCCATCAGGCGCCACGGCGACATAGCGACGCGGCGGAGCGTCGGGGGCGAATACCTCATCGAATGCGCGGAGATCTGCGGGATCACTGTACTCGAAATCACAAATCTCGCTGGCAGGCGCACGCGCAACAATTGCTGCGACTGCCGCATACTCTTCGTCCGTTCGCCGGAATGGCCGGATGCGAATCCCGATACATCCTTTGACCGGCCTGGTTCGCGGTCGGACGCGGACGCCTTCGTCCACCCTCCAGGCATGTAACATACACCCTCGCTTACTACACCCCTTGCCCCTGCACCCCATCCCGCGCGGGACTGGGGCCCCTACCGCTGCTGCGAGTAGGGCATGTCGCGCAGATCCGCTGCGCACTCCACGGTCAACGCTGCCGTGGGCAGAAAACAAGAGGTCTCACGGAAACCAATTTGCGCAGGCGCCAATCTGATGGTATCCTCTGGCGCGCCTGCGCATCTCTATTCTAGCCGAAGAGACGGGGGGCGCGCAAGTGCCAGTTTTGTCATTTTTATGCGCTATTTGGGCGCAGGCGCGACATCCGTATGGTTCCTTACGACCTCTACCGACTGCTCCAGTGCCCGACGTGCGGTTCGCGCGATCTGATCGTGACCGACAGCGGCGTGATTTGCACAGCGTGTGATGCTGAGTATCCGCGCCGCGACGGGTATATCGACTTTATGCCGCGCGGCGTGGAGTTCGCGTATGTGTCGAAGTACGTTAGCGAGGAAGAGGAACTGGCGCGCGAACTCGACTACCGCGACCTGGCGCCGCCGTTGCTCGCGGCTGGGGTGCGCAACCGCGCGTTGCAACGTTTGCTCGACCTGCAACCGACTGATGTTGTGCTCGACAGCGGCTGCGGCAATGGCAAGTTTGCCGCCTGGAACGCCGACCGCGTGCGCCTGATGGTCGGCGTCGATCCGGCGACCCTGTTTGCCGATGAAGCGGTGAAGACCGTTGCGCTCATCCAGGGAGACGCGCGCCAGTTGCCGTTCGCCGATTGCACGTTCGACAAAGCGTTCTCAATCGACGTGCTCGAACATTTCCCGCGCGATGTGATCGATGCGTATCTCCGCGAAACGGCGCGCGTGCTGCGACCCGGCGGGCGCTTCCTGGTCTTCTCGAATACGCGCGAGCCGTCGCGCCTGCAACCGCTGGTCACGGCGAGTCGCTGGCTGGGGCGGCAGTTCGTCCGCGCTGGCGTCTACGACTTCGAGCGCGAGGCGCGGCGCAAGTCGGACCATATCAAGGCGCTGGAGACCTGGGAGGACGTGCTGGACGCGGTGCAGCGCGCCGGGTTGCGCCCGGTGCGCGTCGTGTTCTGGAATAGCGTGGCGACCAGTTTTGTCGAGCATGTGCTGATGAAACTCGGCGAAGCCATCGTCGGGCGCAGCCGGAAGGAGGCGAAACGCCGCAACGGCGCCGCGCCGACCGATGCCAATCCGCCGGTCGGCGAAGGCACGGCGCGTGAGATCCGGGCGCGGCAGCGGATGCGCGCGCGCCTCCGGCGCCGCGGGCTGGTCTACTACGCGCTTCTGGCGATCACGCTCTTCATGGAGCTCGACCTACGGCTGTTCGGTCGGTTGCGCTCTGGCAGTTACTTTGTCGTGGTTGAGAAGCCAGTTTGTGTCTCCGCACCCGGCGGCTGATGAACGTCGAGACACACGACCGGTAGCCCTGTGCTGTTGGATTGCGCCCTCGGAGCTGCGGGCTAATGAATACTAAGAAATTGATCCGGTACACCTGTGCCGCTAGGCCGCGCGCTCTCTGGGCTGCGGGCTAATGATGATTAAGAAATAAATCCGGTAGACTCGTACTGCCAGGTCGCGCGTTCTCTGAGCTGCGGGCTGAAGCCCTCGCTCAGGACATAGAAGCCCCAAAGGGGCTTTCACGATCTCAGCGAGGGCTTCAGCCCGCAGCACCCAGGAACACCGGACTATTTTCTTCATCAGCCGTCGCTCAGGACATGGAAGCCCCGGAGGGGCTTTCACGATCTCAGCCAGGGCTTGCCTGCAGCGCTCAGGTGGACTATGTTTATCTGCGTCAGTCCACAGCAGTGAATTGCGGGGAGACTCCGCGCCTTTGCGCCTTTGTGTGCATTTCTTGTGAAGGTGGTAGCGCAAAACGATGAGCACCGTTTCCGACGATCTCCATTACCGCACAGTCGCGCCCGACGATGAGCAGTTTGTGCTCAACACGGCGCTGGCGTACAACCTGCCGCTCGATGAAGCACGTCGAGCGCTGTGGTCGGCAGCGCCAGACACGTGCCACGGTCTCTACCGCAACGGTCGTCTGGTGACGCAGTGCATGCTCTACCTGCCGCACGTGGCGCACAGCGGCAGTGGGACCATTCCATCCGGCAACATCGACGTGGTCGCCACGCCTCCCGAAGAGCAGCGACGAGGCTATGCAGCGTGCTTGCTCCGCGCGGTGTGCGATAAGTTGCGCAGTCAGGGAATGCTGCTGTGCATTCTGAGCGTGCTCAGGAGGTCGCTCTGCTAGCGCAGCGGCATTTCGGCACGAAGGCACAAAGATGCCGCATACGAACTCTGTGCGTCCGCTCTATATTTCACCCGTTGGTCGCGGTGGCGTCGATTTTGGCATTCAGAACATCACCCGCGCCGTGAGACGCTATGGTGCGCCGCGCGCCGAACTGCTGCGCCTGCCGGAGATTTACAACTTCCTGCCCATGCTGATCCCGCGCGGGCTGCCGCGCGGCTGGTGGCAGGGGTTTGATCTCATTCAGGGACGTTCGCGTGTGGCGTTTGCGCTGCGTGCGCCGGGTCGGCCCCTCGTCACCACCGTTCACCACCTGACGACCGACCCCGACCTTCAACCATACAGCACCCTGGCGCAGCGCGTATTCTACCGTCTGGTCGAAGCGCGCTACGACTGGTGGTCAATCAGTTCCGCCGACGCCGTGGTGTGCGTGTCACGCTACACGCAGCAGCAGGTCGCCCGCACCTATGGCTACACCAACACCACTGTTATCTACGACGGGATCGACACCGATGTGTTCGTGCCGACTCCCAACCTGCAACGGCGCGACGATGGGTTGCCCGACAGAGGCGGACGTATTCGCCTGTTGTTCGTCGGCAACCGGACGCGGCGCAAAGGGTTCGACCTGTTGCCGCGCATTCTTGACCTGCTGCCGGAAGAGTACGTGTTGTACTACACCAGCGGCTTCCAGGGGGTTGATGAAGGTCCGCCGCACCCGCGCATGGTTCCGATTGGCGCGCCAGACCGCGACGGGCTGGTGGCGGCGTACCAGTCGTGCGACATCCTGCTGGCGCCATCACGTCTTGAAGGGTTCGGCATCGTCCAGGCGGAAGCGCTGGCGTGCGGTCGGCCCGTAGTGACGACGCGCATCTCGGCGCTGCCGGAAGTCGTCGATCACGAGTTGTCCGGCTTCCTCTGCCCGCGCGACGATGTCGCCGCCTACGCCGAAGCGGTGCGGCGGCTCGGCGAGGACGAAGTGCTGCGACGGCGGTTTGGCGAATATGGACGCGAAAAAGTCGTGCGCTCGTTTGGGTTCGATCAACTGGGGCGCGGTTTTCTGGAACTCTACAGTCGCCTGCTTCGATGAGAATTCGCTGAAAACAGATCCGATTTCGTACATCGTTCGTTACTTTTTATGAACGTGACAAGCAGCTGCACAGCAAAGGGCTGGCAGCACGATGTATCGAAGGAGGACAGGTCTATCATGCGAAGCAAGTCGTGGATCCTTTTCCTGATCGGCGCGCTGCTTGCGCTGACCATCGCACCGGCAGCGTTCGCCCAGTCTGGCACAGCCAAGGTACGTGTCGTTCACGCCTCGCCAGACGCTCCCGCCGTTGATGTGATTGTCAACGGCAACAAGGCGCTCACCAACGTTCCGTTCTTCGCCGCCAGCGCCTATCTGGATCTGCCTGCGGGCAGCTACGACATCCAGGTTGTTCCGACAGGCGCCACTTCTCCGGTCGTCATTGACGCAAAGGGTGTCAAGATCGAGGCGGGCAAGGCGTACACTATCGCCGCGACGGGCAAGCTGGCAGAGATCAAGCCGACCATTCTGATCGACGATCTGACGGCGCCAGCGGCGGGCAAGGCGCACGTGCGCGTGATCCACTTCTCGCCGGACGCTCCGGCGGTGGACGTCAAGGTTGCTGGCGGACCGACCCTGATCTCGAACCTTGCATTCCCGAAGGCCAGCAACTACCTGCCGGTTGATGCCGGTTCCTACGATCTGCAGGTGACTCCGGCTGGCGCCACCACTGTCGTGCTGGACCTGAAGGGCACCCGCCTGGAGGCTGGCAAGATCTACGACGTGTTCGCCGTCGGCGAACTGGCAAAGATCAAGGTCGAAGTTGCAGTGACAACGCCTCCTGCTCCAGCCGCACTGCCGCGCACCGGTGGTGAGACGGGCATTGCAATGTGGGCGCTGGTCGCGGCTGCAGCGCTGATCGGCGCGGGCTTGATGCTGCGCCGCCGCATGGCGTAAGATCCCGATTTCTCGCTGAATGGCGCAGGGGTGAGACGAAATGTCTTGCCCCTGTGTTTTTTTCTGGGAGTGGGGAATGGGGAGTAGGGAGTGGAGAGCGGGTAATATGTGATATGATAGCCTCGTGCACAAGGAGCGAAGATACTGCTGCAGAGGTTGCCCATGCGGGTATTTATGTTTATTCTGATGACCGTTCTGTCGGTTATGCTGGTGTTGTTCGGCGTCCAGAACCCTCAGCCGGTCGAAGTGCGATTTCTGATGTTCACATCCGGTCCGATCTCGCTCTCACTGGTTATAATTCTCGCAGCAATCGCCGGTGCGACGCTGGTTGCACTGTTCACGGGGTACAGCGGCATTCGCCATTCATTGCGCGAGCGGCGGCTGAGCAAATTGCAGGCGGAACTGGAGCGACGGATCGCGCAACTCGAGAAAGAGAACGAACAACTGCGAGCAAAAGCGCAACCCAGGCAGGAACCGGTCGGGCAAAAGAGCGGCAATGGCTGAAACCGCTTGCTTCTGGTCTTGATTTCTGGTACCGTTATAGATATCGCAGCACGACGTTTTTGACAAGCAGCGCCAAAGGAAAGGAGACCATATGAGCGCCGAGATTGGAACGGGACGCATTACAACGACCCCGAAGCCTGATATTGGCTTGAGCGACACGAGCGTTCAGGGCGTCACTGCTATTCTGAGCCGTCTGCTGGCGGATGAGCACGTGCTCTACATGCGGTTGCGCAACTATCACTGGAACCTGGTCGGGATGGCGTTTGGTCCGCTCCACGCGCTGTTCCAGCAGCAGTACGAGGCGCTTGCCGAGGAGATCGACGACATCGCCGAGCGCATTCGGATGCTGGGACCGGCGGCGCCCGGCACGATGACCGAGTTTCTCCAGTTGACGACGCTCGCCGAGCACCCCGGCGATCTGCCCGATGAGCGCGGCATGATCCGGCAACTGGTCGCCGATCACGAGGCGATCATTCGCCACCTGCGCCAGGACCTGCGCGCCTGCGACGAGCAGTACGACGACATGGGCACGAGTGATTTCCTTACCACGCTGATGGAGAAGCACGAGAAGATGGCGTGGCTGTTGCGCGCGCACATCGAGGAACGCAACCAGGGATGAGTCTTGAGTGACGAGTGATGAGTGACGAGTGACAAGGAACAAGTAGGGGCGGGTCTCAGACCCGCCCTTACGCGGCCGAGCCCCGCCCTCACACGGCGGAGCCCCGCCCTTACACGGCACGCCCATCAATTCTGATTATGCCCTTTGCGCGGAGAGGCGATGAGCTTCCGATACCCCAGGCCAAACGGCGCTTTCGGTTGGCGGCAGATCGGACGGCAGAGTTCCTCAACGACCGTGTTGACCAGGGTTGTCAGGGTATGGATATCCTGGTGACTCAACCACAGACCAGCATTGTGCAGCCACAACTGATATCCGCCCTCCGGGCTGTGGGTCAGGCGATAGTAGCCGCGGCGCAACTGTGGCGGCTCCTCCTCCAGCAGCCACAGATCGAGGAGCGCTGCCAGATGCGGCAGATCGAAGAGCGGAATGCGAATAGTCGTATAATCCCAGACCAGACGAAGGTCGCCGTCTGGTGCAAGACCGATCAATCGTCCCGGCGCGACCTGGGTGATCGTTGTCAGCTCCATGAATCACCTTTCTTTGTGATAGTCGTAACAAGAATAGCATAACCTCTCTGGTCTTCGCAAGTAACGATCTGTTCATTCCTGGTTAAGGGTTAGGGGTTAAGGGTTGAGGGTTAGGGATTAGATCGCTCGATTCAACCTGTACTCTTCTTAGCAAGGGCGCGTCCCCGCCGCGCCCCTACCGGCGGCAATCCGCAACGCACGGGCGCGTCCCCGCCGCGCCCCTACCGGCCACCGGCAATCCGCAACACACGGGCGCGTCCCCGCCGCGCCCCTACGGTTTCCGTGCGCGCTGTATCACGCCCCCGGGCGCGCCGCCGACGCACGGGCGCATCCCCGCCGCGCGGGCGCGTCCTCGCCGCGCCCCTACGGTTTCCGTGCGCGCCGTATCACGCCCCCGGGCGCGCCACCGGCGCGCGGGCGCGTCCCCGCCGCGCCCCTACCGGCGGCAATCCGCAACACACGGGCGCGCCATCCAGCGCACGGGCGCGTCCTCGCCGCGCCCCTACGGTTTCCGTGCGCGCCGTATCACGCCCCCGGGCGCGCCACCGGCGTGCG
>JANWXL010000360.1 GCA_025055265.1 Roseiflexus sp. | reverse complement strand
CGTGCGCCGAGTGGATGTACGTCCGCCGCGCCTTTGGCGACGGCGGCGTGGCGGCGCTATCGCCCCGGTTCTCCACGCGCGCATCGCCGCCGCCCTCGGCGTGCGCTGAACCCTGGTAGAGCCGTGTCTCGTCAGGCAGATCGGCGCTGGGGGGCATCGTGTGGCTCCTTTCTCGTAGCCCTCTCGCCCGGCGGTGGATCTACGCCCGGCGACGGATAAACCTTGAATACATGCTCCGCTATCCGCCTGCTCGCCTGGCGGCGGATGAACATTCACAAAACAATCCCGCATTCGCGCTACGCCCGGCGGCTGATGGTTTTTGAATAATTATTCCGCTATCCGCCCGTCCGCCCGGCGCCTGAAGTCGCGGGCTACGGTTGCGAAGCCCGCCTGCGCGGGCTTGACCGGGCTATAGCCAGCGTGGCAGGCAATCGAACCCGTGCGCATCCGTCCCGATCCGTGACCATCCGTGTACCATCTGCTCCCTGCTCCCCACTCTCCACTCATCACTCAGCACTCGTCACTATGCTCACACAAAGGCACGAAGGCACAGAGATGCCGCACCTGCACTCCGTTGATACTGGCTCGTCTTTCTTACTTGAAAGGTATTGGTCTTCGTTCCCCTTTTCTGGAGTGGCAGGCGCGCATGTTTCCAGTGCTGCACTCTCCGATACACGCCAGGACACGTTGCCACACAACGAAGGACAAAAGCCCATATATAAGCATACTTTTGTGCACCTGCGCCCAATCGTCGGACGGTCGCCCTCCAGTCCCACGCAGGAGCGGATCGCTGGTCTTCAGCCGCTATGCCAGGGCGCTCACAGGAGGGCAGTCCGGTGTCAGCGGGGTCAGTGTTGGGGCGCCCATAGAGAGGCGCTCCTGCTGCACGTTGCCTGCGCCTCACGACGACAATCGCCAGCATCAGCGATGCCGCGCCGCTCATCGTCAGGAAAGCAATCCGCCCCTTCGCGTCCATCCCGGCAACCTGCTGAACGGCAACGTCAATGACCGATGATGCTGTGTTGGATGCGGTTGAACGATCATCGTTGCGCTCCGGCGCCTGCGGCGCAATTGATGCCTCCGCCTCTTCAGGCGCTAATTCCTGCACTAATTCCGCCTGCGGCTGCCGGGGAACGGGGGGAGCGTATGCCGCTGCCAGCGCGATCCCGGCAGCAATGAGCACAACAAGGCTGACCAGCAGCGTTTCAATCCGTGGTGCGCTCATTCGCTTCTCCTTCCACAATGGTGATCAACCAGGCATCGCTCTCGCTTCGGAGCAGGAGTTCGTTTCCGTACCACTCGCCGACCAGGTTTGCACGCGCTGGCACTCCTGCAAGCGTCGTTTCGCTAATGAACCGGTCGCCGTCCAGACGACCGATGAGAACGTCGCCTTCCCAGATCAGAACAACTCGAAGCGTCCCATCCGCCAGCAGAGTTATTGCCCGCGCATCGAGCGGCATCTGACGTTCGGGAAGCAGTGTGTCGAGGCTGGCGCGCCACATCTGCGGTCTTCCCGCGTCGTCTGGCGCAATCCACACCGCCTCATCGTCGCTCCAGGCATATGGGGGCAATCCGTCGGCGGCAGGCTCGGCAACGACCGCTGCCACCGGCGTCGGACGCAGGCGCGCCAGGGTCAGCGCACGCCGCCTACCGTCTCGACTAGCGATCAGCACTGCGTGACCTGACGGATGCCAGGCGATCCCTGTAATCTCGCCAGGCAGCGCAACAACCGCCACCGGCGACGCATCCGGCGTGATATACCGGATGTGTTCGCCTGCCACCGTGCGTTCCGCCAGCAGCAGCGCCCGACCGTCCGGCGCAAATCTCACGAGTGATACATCCCCGACAACTGTGACGGTCATATGCTCCCAGCCGCGCACGACAACCCGGCTCTCCGGGCGAGCGCCTGGTTGAGCCGGTTCGTACACCGCTTCATAGCGCTCGCCATTAACTGTCAGCACATCGGCGCGCCCGCGATAGGCGTCGATCGTGGTCAACCGCTCGACTCCCGCAGTGCTGATAGCGATCGTCTGTGTTGCTGGAGCGCCCTGGCCAGCATCGTTCGCTTCAGCGTCCGAAGGCGGCGGAGCAACGCTTTGCACGCGCCATGAGTCGCCAGCGCGCCAGATTGATGCAAGCCGCATGCCTGGCGCAGCGGACGGCATCCGGTGCACCTGCGGCGGAGGCAGACCGGGCGGGAGATCGAGCGCGACCTCCGCCCCCGGTTGCAATGTCAGGCGCACCCAGGAGCGGCGTCCATCCGGCAGTGTCGCTTCGACCGTATGCACACCCGCATAGATCTCGCCACGCCAGGGGCGTCCATCGACTGTGATGCGCGCCTCTGGCGCAGCCTGCACCTGCAGACTGGCGCGCCCGCGCCAGAAGGGCGGAATGATGCCGCTTGCAACGCCGGTCAGCGCTCCGATGGCAAACACAGTGAGCGCAATCTTCCAGTGCCAGCGATAAACGACGCGCGCCAGCAGCGCGTCCAGATTGATACGATACCCGGCAATAATCATCGCTCGCTCCCTGCGCCGGTCACAATCCGATGGATTGTGTCGGGCCATCGCGGAATGAACAACGGCGTGCGCTCGCCGTCCGCCAGCAGTAACGCCGTTGCACCGATGCCGCGCTCGATCCGGCATGTCGCCAGATACGCCGCCTCCTCATCATTCAGCCGCAGAATGGCAGCCGCCCGGTTGACTGCGTCTGAGTCCTGGTTCAGCCCCAGAATGAGCTTGGTGCGCGCATTTTCCAGTAACACGCGCGTCTGTTCGCTTTCATCCAGATCATCGAGGCTCTGAGTGATGACGGTTGCTTTGAACTGAAGGCTCCGCCCGATGCGGAAGATCATCTGCAACGTGCGGGCGCCCACTTCCGAGTGAAGCAGCGCATGCGCCTCGTCGAGCACCAGATGGCTGCGTCGTCCGGTTGGACGGTTAATCGCGGTGGTGACAAAGAAATCCATCACGATTACCGGCAGCAGGCGCGCGAGCGTCTCATCGTTGCTCTGGAGCAATGTCCAGAGATCAATCGCCAGCAACGGGTTATCGGTCGGCACATTCGACGGATGGTTGAACAGATCGCCGATGATGCCGCGTGTGAACAGCGTCATCGCGCGCGCCAGGTCAGGGGCGATCTCCATCAGATGCTGCTGCACATCGCTGAACGTGGGCATTGGTTGCGTGAATGTGCGTGGATCGCTGCTGATGCCGCGTGCAGCATAGGCTGCGGCAATAGCGTCCTGGATCGCGGCTGTGCCAGTTGCATCGACGTGGGTGCCTTGCGCCTTCAACTCGCGGGTGATCAACGCCTTGATGACGCTGATCCGCTGCGCCAGCAGGTCTTCCTCCAGCGCCGCGACGGCGCGCGCGCGTTCAGGCGCGAGTGGCGGCAGCTCCAGCGGATTGATGCGGTACCCGGCGCGACTCGAGAGCGAAATGTACGCCCCGCCGAGCGCCGTTGTCAGCGCGCGATACTCCTGGCGCTTCGGATCAAGAATGAGCAGCGCGTCCTCGCCGAGCGCCAGTTCCTGCGCCAGCAACCCGCCTATGGTGTATGTTTTGCCGCTCCCCGACTCAGCGACAATGAGCATATGCGGATTAGTTGCCTGCCAGCGGTCATAGACGACGGGCGCGCCGCTGCGCGGGTGCTCTCCCCAGACAATCGGCAAGCCGCCGCGCCGCGTCAGACCTGGCGAAGCCGTGGGCATGCCCATCGCAGCGGCGCGCCCGCTGGCGTCGTGCAACAGCCCGGCAGGGATTCGTCCCAGCGGCAGGGCATCGAGGTATCCTTCCCACTGCTGAAACTGCATACTGCCGAGGAGGATGCCCTGCTGCGCTGCAGCCAGCCGTATCCGATCAACGCGCGCCGCCAGTTCTTCGGGGGTGGCCGCTGCAACCGTGATGGTAATCGCCATCTGAAACAGGCGATCTGTTCCGGCGGTCAGATCGTGGCGCAGCGCCGCCGCCGCTTCAATGCCCTGCTGCGCCTCCGCATCGAAGTGCGTGCCTGCCTGCGCGTCGCCAGCCAGCGTGCCAAGCGCCGCGTCTTCGCTGCGCGCCAGCAGACGACGGGCAAGCGCGTCGGGAATGGGAGCCAGGTGCTGATGAACCGTGATGCCCGCGCCATCGAGCCCCAGCGCCGGATCATCGAGCCACGCCAGCGAGAGTAGTGGCGGAAGTGCGCGCACCTCCAGCGTGGTGATGAAAGAGTCGCCCACCTGTATCATATGACTCCAGCGCCGTTCGATTCCGTCGGGCGCCAGCAGCGTTGTCAGCGTCGTGGCCCCGGAAAGGAACATTGCATCAGTCGTGCGGCGGCGCACCGGCTCGATAATCGGTCGAGAGAGTGCGTTTCGGAGCGACATATCGCCTCACTTTGATTGACTCGCATCAACAACTGCACGTATCCGTTCGAGCAGCACGCCCTGCAAGGGGTAGCGCGACGCACGTATTGGATCGATCAGGCGAAACCACAGCCGTGCGATCTCTTCCGCTTCGAGCAGACGCGGCGGGGGCGTTCCGCCGAGCGCAGCCAGCGCATCCGCCAGACGCCGCGCCCGTTCGACTGCCTCCGCCAGCAGTGCTGCGTCGCGTGGCGGCGGGAGCGCGCTGTGTGCGTTCCGCAGCGCTCCGGGCAGCCAGGTTCGGGCGCTGATCGGCAGCGCCGACGGTTCACGACCGGCAATTACCCAGATTGTCTGTCGACGACGGTTGACCGTTGCGCTGGAGCACTCCTCCAGATACTCTGCAATCTCGTCAAGAACAGCGGTGAGCGTCGGGTGAGCCGCCTGACTGCTGCGACGGTACAGTTCGGTAAGCTCACGCTCCAGATCCGGCGGTCCGTCGACGATGTACACATCAATCGGCGACTCTTGCGCCAGCAGGATGCGGTGGTACATCTCCGCCAGGCGCGCCCGGCTTTCGCGCGAGCGCAGGTCCCACGCAGGCGCGCCGCCGCCGACCAGTCCTACAGCACGTCCATCGGACCGCAGGATGGCGCCGCGCGCGATGCGCTGTGGAATGGCTGTACGCAGATCGTTATCGCTCATCTGAACCCTCCCTGCGTTGCCAGTGCGGACGCTGGAGCCTCACCGCTGGCGCAAACGCCTCTTCAGAAGGAAGGGTCACCTGCGGCTGGCTGAGACGGAGACGCTTTGGTCGGTTCAGGTGACGCCACACAATGCCAGCGACATCGCGGGACGACCGTCCCCAGACACGCCCTTCCAGCACCGCCAGGCCAATAACGATCAACCCGCCGCTCACCCAGATGGTGCGTTCGATGTCGGCGCCCAGCGAGATGGCGATACCCCCGATTGCCATGACGCCGATGCCCATCAGAAACGCGCGTGCTGGCAGTCGCATTCCGGCGATCTGCACCGATGCGCGCAACCGCAATCGGCGTGGCATACTCGCGCTCAGGTAATCATTCACATCGCTCCTCCTCTCCGGGCTACCCGGTCAGCCCCATCGCCCACGCCACAATGCTCGACGACTGATTGGCAACGACCAGCAGGATGATGAAAATCGCCAGATCGATGCCTGCACCTCGCAGGTCGCGCGGGGATGAGAAGATGTGCTTTGCCATGTCGATCAGCAGGAAGAAGCCGCCAGCGACGGTGATGATGTTTTTCAGCCAGTCGAACAGCGCCTTGAACAGACCGTCGAACTTTGGCGGATCGGCGAAGAGATGCAGCAGATCGGCGGGGAGTGGTGATGCTGATGCGCCAATCAGAGTGATGATGGATTCCATTGTGCCAGCTCCTTTCAGATTGCAGAGAAGAACGTTCGATACCAGGCACAGATCGTTTGCAAACGATCACCTCGATGTTGATCGCCCGGATTTGCCGCCGCCATACTTCCCGCCATCGGCATCGGGCGACCAGTACTGACCGGTTGGCGGCTCGCCAGGGCGCGGGTCGCGGTAAAGCGATCCGGGGTAGTCCGGCGGCGGCAACTGATAAGGGGCGCCCTCCGGCAGTCCGGCGATGTTGCCCGGCGGCGCCAGCGGCAGGAATGCCAGCGGATCGACCATGTCCGTCCAGCAGTTTGTGCCGGGCAGGGGCTGCATGCCCTGCAACCACTCCGGTGTGCAGACGTTGATCAGCGGAAAATCGCCCGCATATCCGCGCTGCCGTATCCCCAGATGCAGGTGCGGTCCGGTCGTCTGCCCGGTCAGTCCGACGAATCCCAGCAGCGACTCCAGTTGATACACCCGGTCTCCCGGTCGCACCGGCGGACCGCAGCCGGGTAGCATTTCGACCGTGTGGGCAAACGCAGGGACGCCTGCCACGCAGCGTTCGTGCATGTCGCCGGGCAGCGGTGCACTGCCATCCGGCGACATCGGCTGGCAACCGACGCTGATCCAGTTGATCTGCGGAAACGCTGCCTGCAAACGCTGGAGAGCCCAGACTTCGCGCATGGCGCTTGCCCAACTGATGCCATTGGGGTGAAATTCATAGTGCCACCATTCCTGTGAGTCGGCGCGATCCGGAATGCGGTTCCAGCCATGACGCTCAAAAATGGCAGTCACATCAGTCGCGTTGATGTACAGCCGCCACATCCGTCCCTCGCGCAGTCGTCGCCAGGGAAAGCCGGTGTCCACATCAATTGCCCGCCCTGTCATATGCCACGACATCAGCGCCACACCCGGCTTGTTTGAGCGAAACTCCGGCGCGCGCAGCGCATCCGCCAGGCGCGCCAGCGGATCCTGTCCGGTTGCCGCGATGATCTCGGCGCGCACGGCGGCAAAACTGCGCGCCGCATCTTCCGCCAGCGCCATATTCGCCGTGGTTCCTGCGGCATTGACGACGCCAGGCAATGGCACAAGCGCCTGCGGTCGGCATGCCAGCGGCGACCTCCCTGGTCCCTGTCCAGGTCCTGGCGAAGGTCCGGCTACCGGCGTCACCTCCGGGAAAATGATCTCCGGCGGGAGCGGTGGAGCGGTTGCAATCGCCGGCGGCGGGTATGGCGCCAGCGTCGCTGTCGGAAATGGAGTCGGCGGGGGCCAGGGTCCAGGAGTAACTGCATATTGATCGATATGAAGATTGACAGTCGCAGTGGTCTGGCGCACTGGCGATCGGACGATGCCGTGCAGGGTCTGAATGCTATTCATCGGCGCGCTGGCGCGCACTTCCACCACGAACTCGACCGAGAACGCCTGCGGTCCGTGCACATCGCAACGCACGCTGTGCGCAGTCGATGAGCATTGCACACCGCCGGAGACGTGAACCACGTCCAGCACAGTCAGATGCTCGCCAGCATCCGCTTCGATAGTCAGGGGCCAGTCGCTGCTTATACCGACAAACACAATCCGGCGGCGTCCGCCAACTGGCAATTGATAGGATCCAACTGTGCTCATACTGGCAGACAGAAACGATGCTGCATTCTGCTGCGGCGTTGGGCTCGGAGAGGGCGCAACGCCGGGAGCGGCGGCGAAAGATGTCGCGTGAGATGCGCGTTCCAGGCTTCCCATGCCATACCCGCCATTCCAGAAGGCGTACTGCCGGGGCGCAACCGGAATATCCGCCAACCGCCACACACAATGCCCGCCATCGTTTGTCAACTGACATGCGGGCAACTGTACGCCTCGGCTCCTATCCGATCCCACTGCCAGGACCATCGGTTTGTTTCCCCGCATACTCACTCCCGGCGTCGGCGCAACCAGCGTTGGGGTTGGAGTCGGGGGAGGCGGCGGCGGTACGAGGTAGGCGCGGAAGCGCAGCGCCACATCACCAGCGCGGCGTTGACCGCGCGAGCCGGTGAGCGGCGTCTGCCAGCGGATCGTCGCCTGACCCTGCGCGTTTGCTGGCGGATCGTCGGCGATCCAGCCGCGCCAGCCGTTACCGCGCCTCCCCCACGTTACCGTGGTCTGACAGTCGGCGGGGCGGTCGTAGAGAAACGTAATTGTTGCGCCGCTGCGCGTCGGCGTGAACGCTGGCATATCGCCCCAACAGGAGATGGCAATTGACCCGTCTGAAACGTCGGGAATGAGTTCACCGGCGCCAACCGGCTGATAGTCGGCGTACTCATCATACCGTCCGTATTCATCGACGATGCGCCCTTGAAGTTGCACGTGCAGGCGGTACGGTTCCAGGTGGGCATAGATCGTCTGGTAGGCGCCGCGACTGCTCTCAACCACAACGATCTGCCCGCCGCCCTGCCGGTCTGGATAGCGTCCGCTGTTCGCGTCCCATCCGACATAGGTGACCACGCCATCGACCATGGCGGGGAGCGGGCAGCGATATGCGAAAGGACACGCGCCGGTCGGGCTGATAATGTCGATGCCGTCGTGGAACTCCGGCTGGCCCGTGACCGGGTGCAGACGCCAGCCGAAGCGACTGGAGATCGCCCACCCGCCAGCGCGGTAAGTTCCGTCGGGTTGCACGTCCGGGGCTACGGGCCAGGGGAGCGCCGTGTGTTGAAAGATCGTGCCGAGCGCGCCCGCAATCACCAGCGCCAGACCGCATATCAGGACGATTGCCAGCACGACCAGCGCCACGATGAGCATGACCTTGCCGCTCGCCACGGCGCCAATCTTCAGCGCCGCCTTGCTGCCTGCCGCAAGTGCGCGTTTTGCCGCGTGGCGCGCCGCCAGACGCGCTGCGTTTTCGGCAATGCCACGCTCTGGCGATGGAGGAGTGGAATGCAGTTCGCTCTCGCTCATCGGCGGCGCTCCTGTTCATCGGATGCCCGGCGTCCCGGCGAAACCTGCAGACGCGGAACAGGTGTCGGCGCAGAGGGAGGTTCCGGTCCTGACGTGCGACGTTCAGCAACGAGGACGGAATAGTGTGGCGACACCAGTGGCGCCATTTCCCATCGTCGACGGGGAGAGGGCTGCGGCGCTGACGGATGACTCGCTTCTGATGCGGAACGCTCAACCGAAACGGCGTGATAGAGCGGCGACGGCTGTTTTTCCACATGCCATGGTCGGCGCGCGCGCGGCGGCGTGGTCAGTCCTTCCGCTGCCAGACGCTGCCGCATAAGCGCCGCCGCGCGCGCGCGGGTGGCTGCGGCGACGGTCATGCCCGCTGAGGGGGTCAGTTCCGCCACACGCGCCTGCCGTTCCTGGATGCGCGCCATGATGGCGGCGCGCTGTTCAGGCGCCGCAGTGCGCAACTCGCGCTCGTCGCGCTGGATCGCAGCGAGCGAGTCTTCGCGCTCAATTTTGTGTTCAGCCTGCGCTTCGAGCAGCGCATCGCGCGCAATCGCACGGCGACGCTGGCGTTGTTCGGTGTTCCACGGTGATGGGCGCGGACGTAAACGCCCTTTCGCAAACGCCTCCTGCCGTTCGGCGCGTCGTTCCAGATCAGCGGCAGCCTGCTGCCTCGCCAGAACTTCCTGCATGGGGGTTCTGAAACCGATCCGCTTCCTGATCTCATCAGCCTGAGCGCGCATGCCCTGCGCGTGGATCGCCGCTATCTCGCGCTGCGCCCGGTCGGGTTGATCGCCAGCGATCATCCGCGCTTTCAGGCGGTCGTACCTGCGCCGGGTGCGGCTGTCGGCAGCGGGCATCTGAAACGGCACGCGCCCATCGACCGTTCGCGGCGCAGCGGCAGAGCGTCCTCCACTCGCATCCGCGTTGGTCGTCATAACCTCGCGCGCCGAGCGATAAAATCGGCGGTCGCGCCCTGCCAGAACATCGCCAGCGATGGAAAAAGACGCCTTCACAGCGTGTCCGGCGCCCTTCATTACATCTCCGAGACGCGGGGCAACGATGTTTTTCCCATTGCGCCACAAAAATCGTTCCGCCCGCGACTCCAGCGGCACATGCCGGGTCACTGATCGTGCCATGCCTGTCAACTTCTCCGAACCGATCACCGTCACCAGGAGCGTGAGCAGTCCGAGCACATAGCCAGTGAATGACTCAGTCGCGCCGCCTCTCAACGGCGACACCAGCGCCACCGCAACAATCATCGTCGCTGCCAGCGCCACCTGTTCGATCAAGAGGTCAAAGAGACGGTTGAGCCAGCCGTAGAAGCGCGGCGATGTCGAGCGATCCATCAACAGTGCGCCTGCGAGCGGTGCAAGACCGACCAGCACCATCACAGACACCACACGGAACGCGCTTTTGACGATCAACCACACCATCACCAGCCAGAACACGGCATACATCAACATCGCGCCGATGTTCAGGTCACCCCCGACCGGCGTTGGCATCTCGAACGCGGCTCGTGAAAGGAGCGCATCGCTGATGGCGTTGAAGAGATCGATAATGAAGGCAAGCGTCGCCTGCGTCGAATTGATGAACAATGAGACGCCGATAAAGGTCAGCAACAGCCCTTTCCCTTCGGTCGCCAGACTCTGCTGCCCTTCCGCTAGCAGACGGCTCATCCGCACGACAAAGAGGAGCGTGACCAGCAGTTGCGCCACGGCGCGCATCACACTCCAGATGGAAGTCATTGCCGGATGGTCGTAGGTGAGGACTGATGGCGTGCAGAAGACGAAGTTGGTCACGGCGTTGTCGCTGCAGCTTGAAGGAATGATCGTCCAGCGATCAGCCTCTCGCGCATTGAGGAGCACCAGCGCTATGCGCTGCGCCGTCTCGCCGAAAGTGGCGATCACCCCCGCCACCACGCCCATCCCGGCATCGAGCACCCAGTTGCCGGGGTTGAGGTTGCGCGACAACCAGCTCCCTGCCGGATCGGTGTCGAGCGCCGCGAATGGCGCAGGCGCATCCAGCGGCATGCCCGATGGCGCCAGGATCTGCACCCCCTGCCACGGCGCAACGTCGGCAGGTGCGGCGCCTGTCGGCTGCATCGAACCCTGCGGCTGCGGCGGATCGCCACGGGTGCCGGGCGCATCAGCGTGAACCGGCGCTGGCAGAATGATGATCAGTGTCGCAACGATCACGCAGATGAGAGGCCTGCTCAAAAAATCAGACGCACAGGCGCGAAGACGCGAAGATATGCCATCATGACCGCAACGCTTTGCGGATTTGCGCCTTCGCATCAATATGTCGGAGACGTGCTGTAGACCTCTCTCTGTCACGATCATCGGATTACCTCCGTTGTGGCTGCATCGACGATTCGCCAGCCGTCGGCATCCCGGCGCAACCAGTACCTGGTGCGGGTCAGCACGCCACGTCTGCTGCTGATAATGCGCCCGCCAACGGTGATGACGACATCCCACTGTTCCTGGGTGTCGATCCAGCCTTCAGTAGAAGTTATGTCGCTCTGCAAAACGCCCCAGCGCACCAGTGCAGCGTCGCGGCGCTCACCGGCGCTGGCGCGCCGCGCATACTCCGCCATCACCGACCGCCACGCGGGACCGTCGGGCGCCAGGTAGGGTTCGAGCAATGCCGCCTGTCCCTGCGCCGCTGCCAGCGCGCTTGCCTGGTTGTACGCCGCCAGAAAACGCACCACATCATCGGCTGGCGTCGTCGGTAATGGTGTCGGACGCGCAGATACATCGGCGCTGCGCACCGGACTCAGCGCGGCTTCGGGCGCAGGCTGAAGCGCGCCAATCTGCCAGATCGCAAGCGCCGCGCCAGCGCCAATGGCAGCGATCACGAGCGCACGCGGATAGCGCAGCGCGGCGGTCAGCAACCGATCAAGCGATGGACGGGCGAGTAGCCAGCGCAGCGCCCGATCACCGGTTGTCGGAACGCGGGACTTGCCCTGCCGCTGCGCGATGCGGTGTGACGGCATACTTCGGCGGCGTGAGCGGTTGCGGCGAAACGGTGTCATCGTTCAATCCCCGGTTCAGAAGCGCCCCATTACGTTGCTGCCCATCACAATCACAAAAATGATCTGCACCAGCACACTGACGACCGCCAGGGCTGCGAGCGCGAGCAAATAGAGTTTGCGCCGCTCGATCATCTGACGAAACTCATCGTGGAGCACCTGATTGAGCGTCGTCTCCTGCGCCAGCAACGCGGTTTGCGGGTCTGAGCCTTCCGCTTCAGCCTGCGCCAGCGCCTCGGCGACATCGATCAATTCAGAGCACCCCCGATCGCGCGCCACGCGCCGCAGTGCGTCGAACGGCAACACGCCGTGATCGCGCACCAGGCGCAGCGCATCAGCCACGACGCGCTGCATCGGCGCGTATTTGTCATCAGGGCGCATCAGGTAGCGCTCGAGGATCGCCGGAGGCGGGTCGTATCCGGCAAGCGCCACACGCACATACGCGACAAAGGACGGTGTCAAACGCCGCAGTCGTTTCTGTTCCCGCTGCCTGTCAGCAACCGGTTTTCGCGGGATGATCACACCGATGTACAGGTAGATGGCAAATGCGACAGTTGCCAGCAACAGGCGCGGCATGCCATCAATCCCTGCGGACGCGATGAGGAGGATGATCGCCAGCGCGAGCGGCAGCGCCGCCAGGTGTCCCAGCACAAACCGACCGGTCATGCCCCAGCGGGATGGAAGGGTGCGCAACCCGCTCGCCAGCGCACGCGCGTGTTCAAGTTGCGTCGCGCCGATCACGGCGATCAGGACTCCGGCGATGCCTGCGAAAACCGTCCAGATGCCTGGTACAATGAAAATATCGATCATTGGACGCCTCGATTCGTCTGGTGGTCTCAATAGGTGATGTCTTCAGCGCGCCCCAGCAGGTAGCCGCCAATCAGCGGCGCACCGACGACCAGCGCCAGCACTGCTCCCACAAGCACGCCCATATCGCTGCTATATGCTGTAAGAAACCGTTCCTGCTGGACAATGAACAGGTAGAGCGTAATACCGACATTGATCAGAAAGAGCGCGATTCCGGTATTACGCATTTGCGCAAGTTCCGTAGCAAGCATACTGGCGCGGCGATCAGATGCCTGCATTGCCTCATATGCCGCACGAACACGCTGCACCAGTGATGCATGCGGCTGATCGATGGCAATTTCCAGATGGCTCAGAAAGGTAGCGTGGCGACGTGATGGCGTCTGAGCGCGCAGCGCAGCGCACACGGTTGTTGCCGTGGCGAGTGAGCCGGTAACGAGCGGTTGCCCGAGCCGCTCCAGGAACCATGACCATTCGGCTTTGAGCGGCGAGGCGGGCATATCGGCGATGACCTTCTCGATGGCGGGTTGCAGACCGCTTCCCGCGCGCAACTGCGCCTCCAGCCGCCCGACGGTTGCTGGCAGGGCTGCGTCGATGCGGTTCACATAGCGCTGCTCCTCAAACCACAGAAGCGCCCAGATGAGCAGCGCAGTCACTGGTCCTGCCAGCACAATAGCGACGAGCAGCGGTCCTATCCGGCTTACGACGACCAGGATCACAATGGCAGCAATGACGCAGATGGCGAGCAACCGTGACGCGGTCATCACCGGAGGGCGCCAGCGCAGCGCAGGATCGAGGAGATCAGCGCCGGGACGGGTGAACCGCTGCGCCAGATACACATCGAGCGCCGCACCCAATCGACTGCGCATCAGGAGCGTCAACAGCAGAATGGCAGCAATGGTCGCCGCCAGCGGGGGAACATCCGTCAGCCACACGGTTTCAGGGTGCGTCGTTTGTGGTGCGATGATTGACTCCGGGTTCATAGTGATGTCCTCTCCGTTCATGCGCCTGATCCGTTGCTCGCCTCCAGCGCCCGGCGCTGGGCGCGCACAGTTGCGAGGGCGGCTTCGGAACCCTGTCCTGCCTGCACCAGATATTCCATTGCGCGTTCGCGCACGCGAATTAAGGGGAGTGCAATCGTTACCGGCAGATCGGAGGGCGCGAAGCGCGCCAGCATGTCCACCGCCATTCGGGCGTGCCCCTGTTCGAGCGCCCGCTCTGCTTCGATCCGCGCTTCTTCGGCAGCGGTTTCGGCGGCAATCCCCTGGCGAATGCGGGTTTCAATCGCCTCCCAGCCGCCTGGCGGCGCGGCATACGCTGCGATGGCGAGGTCGGTCATGATTGCGTCGAGCGCCAGGCGCGCATCACGCCAGCGATTCGCTTCAATGAGGCGCTGCAATGCCGCCCCCTCGGCGCCTGCCTGTTCGATGACATCAGCAAAGATGCCTGGCGCCTGACCCAGGACATCCTGCGCCGCGCCGATCAGTCGCGGGTCCCGGCGTTGCGTCCAGGCGCTACGTAGCGCTGCCAGCGCGCGCGCTGGCGCACCTGCCAGCGTATGAGTCTGTGCGCGCGCAATGGCATCAGCAACAGCGTCGAGGGTCGTGGCATGCTGCCGCACCTGCGCCAGCGCGCGCGCCCG
>JANWXL010000325.1 GCA_025055265.1 Roseiflexus sp. | reverse complement strand
TCCGCTGGTCGAACGCTACCGCGTGCCGATCGTGGTCGCCGGGTTTGAGCCGCTCGATATCCTGGAGGGAATTCGCCGCGTCATTCTGCAACTGGAGTCGGGGCGCGCTGAACTCGACAACGCCTACGAGCGCGCCGTGCGTCCAGAGGGGAACGTCGCTGCGCAACAGGTGCTATCGGAAGTCTTCGAGGTGACCGACCGGGCATGGCGTGGCATTGGCGTCATTCCGCAGAGCGGCTGGCGCCTGCGCGACGCCTACCGCGCCTACGACGCCGAAGTGCGCTTTGCAGTCGGCGACATTCAAACGCGCGAATCGCCGATCTGTCGCAGCGGCGAAGTGCTCCAGGGCATGCTGAAGCCCAATCAGTGCCCGGCGTTCGGCAAGGAGTGCACCCCGCGCACCCCGCTCGGCGCCACGATGGTATCGAGCGAAGGCGCCTGTGCCGCTTATTACCAGTATGGACGGTTCATCAAGGCTGAAGAGGTGGGAGTCGCACGATGAGCGCAGGGCTGAACTTTGAGGGATGGTCGTGCCCGCTGCCGTTGCGCGATCACCCGAATATCGTCATGGGGCACGGCGGCGGCGGCAAACTCTCAGCGGAACTGGTTGAACACCTGTTCCTGCCCGCATTCGCCGAGGCAGGCGCAGTCGATCCGGGCGACGCGGCGCTGGTAGCGATTGGCGGGGCGCGGCTGGCATTCTCGACCGACTCGTTCGTTGTGCGGCCCCTCTTCTTCCCCGGCGGCAACATTGGCGAGCTGGCAGTGAACGGCACGATCAACGACATCGCCATGCGCGGCGCGCAGCCGCTCGTCCTCAGCGCGGGGTTCATTCTGGAAGAAGGGATGCCGCTCGATCAACTCGCCGCCATTGCGCGCAGCATGGGCGCGGCTGCGCGCCGCGCCGGAGTCACCCTGGTTGCAGGCGATACCAAAGTCGTTGATCGCGGGCACGGCGACGGGGTCTATATCAACACTAGCGGCTTCGGCATCGTGCCGGAAGGAATCGACATTGGACCGACGCGGGCGCAACCGGGGGATGTGATC
>JANWXL010000180.1 GCA_025055265.1 Roseiflexus sp. | reverse complement strand
CAGAGTTCAGACGGCAGGCAGTCGCGCCAGCCAGGACGGTAGTTCGCTGATGTGCGATAACGTCGCGTATCTTCCAGCGATTGCTCCTTCGTCGATCACACGTTCGTGCTCCCAGGTCAGGTGGTACGGAATGTAGACGGCGTTCCCACCGACTTCGACCACCGGCAGGATATCAGATTTCAGCGAATTGCCAACCATTAGGAAGCGGTGCGGCTCGATGCCATGCCGTTTCATCACGGCCGCGTAGGTATCCGGCGTCTTTTCGCTGACAATCTCGATGTGCTGGAAATAATCGGCGATGCCGGAGCGCGCAATCTTGCTTTCCTGGTCGAACAGGTCGCCCTTGGTGATGATCATGAGCCGGTACGAGTTGCTGAGCGATGCGATTGTTTCGCGCACCCCGGGCAGCAACTCGACTGGCGCGCGCAGCATATCGCGGGCAAAGTCGATAATCTGGCGAATCTCGCGCGCCCCAATGCGTCCGTCAGTCACCTCAATCGCGGTTTCGATCATCGATAGTGTAAACCCTTTGATCCCGTACCCGAAAAACGCCAGGTTGCGCATTTCGGTCGCATATAACCGTTGATCAATTGTTGCAACGTCCTGAAAGGGCGCAAGCAGGCGTTTGAACCGCTCCTGCGTGATGGAATAGAGGTTCTCGTTGTGCCAGAGCGTATCGTCAGCGTCAAATGCGATGGTGGTGATCATATGGGTTAGGGGTTAGGGGTTAGGGGTTAGAAATGCCTTCGCACCTTCCTTCCCGCCTTTATCTATCGCGCCTGTAGCCTTTATGCAATGTCTGGCGTCTCATTTCTCGCCCCTTGCCCCTTGCCTCTTGCCTCTCGTCTCTCGCCTCTCATTCCTCATACAGAGGCACAAAGGCACAGAGATGCCCGGAACTACTCATCACTTGTCACTCATCACTCGCCTCTTGTCTCTCGCCTCTTGCCTCGCATTTTTTTGCCTTTCATTCCTCACACAGAGGCACAAAGGCACAGAGATGCTCAGAACCACTCGTCACTCGTCACTCATCACTCATCATTTACCTCTCGCCTCTCGCCCCTTGCCTTTCGTCTCTCGCCTCTCGCCTCTTGCCTCGTGCCCCGCGTCCCCTCTCGCCTCACGCCTCTCGCCTCTTACCCGTCACCGCTTATACGCCTCATCCAATACCTCGACAATATGGCGCACCTGCATCTTCGAGCCGCGGCGCCGCAGCCCGCTTTCGAGTTGCAGGTGGCAGCCAGGGTTCGCAGTGACGATGACTTCGGCGCCGGTGGCTTCCGCGTGGTTGAGCTTGCGTTCGCCGAGGCGAGTCGCCATGTCGGGCTGTGTGATGTTATAAATACCCGCCGATCCGCAGCAGAGCGATGACTCCTGCATTTCACGCAGCGTGACGCCGGGGATGGCGCGCAGCAGTTGGCGCGGTTGGGCGCTGATGCGCTGCGCGTGCGCCAGATGGCATGGCTCCTGGTACGTCACCGTCAGGTTCAACGGTCGCATATCGACGGTATTCAGGTCAAGCGTCGCCAGGAACTCCGTCACGTCCTTCACTTTTGCAGAAAAACGATCGGCGCGATCCTTCCACTGCGGGTCGTCGTGGAGCAAATGCCCGTATTCTTTGAGCGTCGAGCCGCACCCGGCGGCGTTGACAATAATGGCATCGACACCAAGCCCCTCAAATGCCGCAATATTCTGGCGCGCCAGGTCACGTGCACCGTTCAGGTCGCCGCCGTGGGCATGGAGCGCACCACAGCACCCCTGATCCGGCGGCAGGATGACCGTGCAACCATTCTTGCGCAGCACACGAATGGTCGCCTCGTGAACGTCGGCGAATGCCGTAGACATGATGCAGCCGGTAAGCAATGCGACGGTGAAACGTTCTGCGCCTTCCGCCGGGAGGACCTGACCTTCAGGAATGGTAAACCGGTCGCAGATCGGCGGCAGAAGCGCCTCAGTCTCATCAAGCTTCAGGGCGCGGAGTGCGCCGCTGCGCCGCGCTAGCGCCTGTAAGCCGCTCTTCTGATAGAGCCACATCAGGCGCGAGAAAAGGCGGAACAGCCCCGGACGGCGGAAGAGGACGCCAAACGCGCCGAAGCGGAGAAGACGCGCGGGCCAGGGATGCGGCGGGAGGCGTCCATCGGCCTTTGCCTGCTCGATCTGTGTGCGCGACGCTTCCAGGATCTGCCCGTACAACACGCCGCTCGGGCAAACGGCTTCACAGGCGCGGCAGTTGAGGCAGGCGCTCATCTGCTCCTGAAAGACCGCGCTTTCCATGCCGATGCGCCCATCAGCAACGGCTTTCATCAGGTAGATGCGTCCCCGCGGCGAGAATTGCTCAAGCCCGGTTTCGCGGTATGTCGGGCAGGCAGGCAGACACAACCCACAGTGAACGCATGAATTGATCACAGCATCGCTGGGAATGTCGGAACCGGCGAAGGGAACTCTGGCAGTAATCTCGTGCTCGGCGATCATGGCGTTGGCTCTCGCGCTCAGAACATCTCTGATGAGACAGGGCGCAGTCTGCTAGCGAGCGCCCCATCGCCTTTCCTGGAGATGTCCATCCGCACACGTTTCGTAGCGCCCGTATGATACCGTTTCTCTGGTCAATGCGCAACCGGCGGCCGCCGTTCACCGTTGGGGTAAACGACTCCGCCGGTTGCTCGCAATGGAGGTTCGAGGACAGGCGTGACGCTCGCGCTCCCAATGAAAGCGTGACGGCTGCCAATCGCGTGCGGCATGGAGTGCGGATAAGGAGAGGGAACGGCGTCAACGAATAGCGCGAACGAATAAACGAATGCTCCGCCCCGATTCGTTTATTCGTCGCCCATTCGGTTATTCGTTGACAGCCTCCCCTGCTGAAGACTCACGGCACGAACGTATACCCGATATTGCGCACTGTCAGGATATGGCGAGGGTGATCGGCGTCGCGTTCGAGCTTGGCGCGCAATCGCCAGACCGAGGTGGCGACGATGCTGCGCGACTGTCGAGTGGTATAGCCCCAGATATGCTGAATGATCTGGCTCGTCGTGCAGACCTGACCGCTGCGTTTCATCAGGAACGACAGCAGGTGCACCTCACGCGGCGTCAACTCAACCGCCGGGCGGTCGGACGCCACACAGATCTGCCCGGCCGGATCAAGGACCCAGCCGCCGCAGCTCAGCCGTTCGAGCGGCGGACGACGCGCCTGCTGGCAGCGGCGCAGTACAGCGCCGACCCGCGCGACAAATTCGGGCGCAGGGGTGTATTTGGCGATGTAATCATCAGCGCCGAGGCGCAACCCCATGATGCGGTCCTGGGCGCGCGCCCGCTGACTGTAGAAAACGACCGGCGTATCCAGGCTGCGCCGGATGCGACGCAGCACTTCAAACCCGTCGTAATCGTTCAGCTCTGCCTCGAGTATCACCATATCGGGCATACTGCCGAACACAGCGCGCAACGCATCGCGTCCGCCGCTTGAAGAGCTGATATGGTAGTGTGCACGCTCGAGCATGGCGGCAGTGATGTTCAGCGATGTGCTGTCGCTATCCACCAGATGAATGTGAGGCATAGAGTCAGAACTCCTCCTGAACGTGTACTGCGAATAGCGTGACGATGATCGTGCGCACGATTACAACCGGGTTTTTACCACACTGCTATCCCTTTCGTCTATCACGTGCTGCTCATCTTCTACTCAGATCACGGCGCTGTTCGCTTTCGGAGCATCTCTATGCATCGGCGGTTGTGCGATAGTGTATCTTATTGCTGACTTTTTGTGTGTTTTTGTCCTATGTTATTGTGACTCCAACTTTGGTTGGCGTGCAGTCTCATCTTTATGTGTCATCTCAGACCCTCCTCGTCGCTGGTGGATGAGGGTGGAGGCTGGAGAAGCGCGCGATCGTGAGTCACCTTCATTCCTTATATCATTTCGCTATGAGCATAGTGCATGAACCGCGTCCACCAAATACGCAGCGCCAGTGAGCGATTGCACGGTTGGGTCATCATAAGCGTCGAGCAATCTGGTCACCGCTGCTTGCAAAGCGGCGAGATCGGCGAACT
>JANWXL010000156.1 GCA_025055265.1 Roseiflexus sp. | reverse complement strand
CGCGCTGGCGCTGACGTTTGGACTGACGCTGCGCGAACTGGCGTTACTCGGAGTCAGCAAATGGGGGCAGGCTTTGCTCACTGCTCTGTTTGCCCTGTCGCCGGTCAATAATCTGATGGTGATTACACTATGGAAGGATGTGACCTACACAATTGTGATGCTCTTTCTCTTCTGGATGCTGCTGCGAGTCTGGCGCACGGACGGGGCATGGCTGCGATTGTGGCGAGCGTTAGTCTCTATTGGCGTGGCGCTGGCGGCGCTGGCGCTCTACCGGCACAATGGCGCACCAACGGCGCTGCTGATCCTGCCCGCGTTTCTGATAGTCGGGCGACGGGTGCACTGGCGACAGATTGTGAGTATTGGCGGCATTGCGCTGGCGTTGGTACTGCTGGTGAAGGTAGTGGTCTATCGTGCGCTGGACGTGGCGCCAGCGCCGTCCTGGTTCGTTCGTCAGAGCCTTATCCATCAGTTTGGCGCATTCTTGACAGATCCAGATGCACGCATTTCTTCAGATGATCGCAGACTCGTCGAGCCAGTAAGGGCGGACAGGAGCGCCTGGCACCGCGCATATTCGTGCTATCACCTGAGTGAACTCCTCTACGACGGGCTATTTAATGGTGTTTACTTTGATGCCCACGTCTCCGCATTCGATGGGGTCTGGCTACGACTGGCGATGAGCAACCCTACGACATTGATTCGACATCAGGCGTGTCTGACCTCGCTGATCTGGCGGGTGACTCAGCCGGTTGACGGACGGTTCTACACCTATCCCCCTACTACTCCCGAGTATATTCAGTATTTCAGGGAAGTTGGCGAGAAATTCGCAAGATGGCGCGGTCTTGATCCAGCCATCACGAAGTCATACATGCCCGCATCGCTGCTGCCGGAGGTGCGTGCGGCGCTGATACCGTGGCTGCAAACGATCGAGCGCCCGGAGTGGATCTGGCTCACATGGCGCCCGGCGCTCTACCTGTACCTGTCGCTTTTCTGCGTGACAGCAATCGCCATTCGACATCGGTCGTGGCGTACAGCAGGACTGGCGCTGCCGGTTGCAGCTCAGTCGATGGTATGGATGCTGCTGCTTACGGTGCAGGATTTTCGTTTTCAGTATCCGGTCTATGTGGTAAGCCTGCTGACATTAGGGCTGCTTTTCGTTCCCTCAATAAGTCGTTCTCTAGAGTCGGAAATGAGAAGTGACCTC
>JANWXL010000112.1 GCA_025055265.1 Roseiflexus sp. | reverse complement strand
CTTCTGGACTATGGTCGCCCACTACCACGGTCAGCAATGGAACGCTGCCGAATTTGCGCGATCGCTGGGCGCTTCGGAGTCCACTGCTCGGCGTTACCTGGACATCCTAGCCGGCGCGTATATGGTGCGCGTGTTGCCGCCGTGGTTCGAAAACTTGGGGAAGCGCCAGGTCAGATCGCCCAAAGTATATATTCGGGACAGCGGCATCTTGCATGGGCTGTTGCACCTGGAAACGCTGGCTGAGGTTCAGTCGCATCCCAAACTAGGCGCTTCGTGGGAGGGGTTCGCTATTGAACAGATCATTCGACTGCTGGATACGCGCGATGCCTATTTCTGGGCCACCCATAGCGGCGCTGAGCTTGATCTGCTGGTTCATCTGCACGGCAAACGCTACGGGTTCGAGATCAAATACGCCGACGCCCCCGGCGTCACCCGCTCGATGCGCATCGCTCTGAGCGATCTGGGGCTGGAGCACCTCTGGGTCATTTATCCAGGAAGACAGGAATATGCTCTCGACGCGCGAATCACTGTTCTGCCTCTGGATGCATTGCCTCGTCTGATGACTGAACTGCGTGCGCCCGGCGGTTGATGGCCTTTGAATACATATTCCGCTATCCGTGGTTTTTGAATAAATATCCGCTATCCGCCTATTCGCCCGGCGCCTAAAGTCGCGGGCTACGGTTGCGAAGCCCGCCTGCGCGGGCTAGATCCGGCGATACCGAAGTATTTTCTCAAAAACCATAAGCCCTCGCTCAGGACGTAGAAGCCCCGCAGGGGCTTTCACGATCTCAGCCAGGGCTTCAGGCTTCAGCCCGCAGCGTCCAAGAATACCGGACTATTACATAAGCCGCGGGCCACAGAAAGCGAAGCTCGCCTGCGCGGGCTGGACTGGGCCATAGGAGGAAAACGCCCCTCACGCCTGAACACTCTACCCCTGAGAAGGACCAGCCTGGGCGCCGCAGGCGCTGCTCCGGGCGTTCCAGTGAACGATGCATTGGCGAGCAAAGCGACAAGATTGCCTTACCCAAGTGACCTTGTTAGCATTCGCCTTCAATGGGGTACAATATCTCAGGTCGTGTTCGCAAGAAGGATGAATGAGTGAACCACCGCATCCTTATTCTATCCACCAGCGCCGGTTCAGGACACAAAGCCGCAGCCGCCGCACTTGAGAAGGTTTTTCGACGCGCACTGCAGGTTGCTGAACTGGTCAATCTCGACGCCCTCGAACGCACCAATGAACTGTACCGCGCCTTCTACTCCGACCTTTACCTGCGCCTGGTGCAGGAACGTCCGCAGTTGTTGGGGTGGTGGTACCAGGCGAGTGATGAACCATGGAAGACCGACGCTTTCCGCCTGCTGTTCGACCGGATCAATGCCGACCCGCTAACGCGCTTCATCCGTGAGTTCAAGCCGACGATCACTGTCTGCACTCACTTTATGCCAGCCGGCATTGTGGCGCAGTTGCTGGCGGAAGGATCGATTGACACGCGCCTGGCAATTGTGACGACCGATTACGACTTTCATTCGATGTGGCTCAGCCCGCGATTCAACCGTTACTTCGTGGCGCTGGAAGAGACAAAAGTGCACCTGATGGCTCTGGGTCTGCCAGAGGCGCGGATCACGATTTCCGGCATCCCGGTCGATCCGGCGTTTGAGATGCCGATTGACCGCGACGGGGCGCTGGCGCGCTATCATCTGTCTCCCGACCTGCCGATTCTCCTGCTGTCGGCTGGCGCTGCGGCGGTAGGTCCGGCGCGCGAGGCGGTGCAGCAGATCATGCAGATGAAAACGCCATCGCAGGTGATTGTGGTGTGCGGCAGAAACGAAGAACTGCGCGCTGAACTTGTTGAACTGGCGGCGCCGCAGGCGAAGCGTTTCCGGGTGCTCGGCTTCACCGACGAGATGCCGGTATTAATGAAAATAGCGACGCTCCTGATCGGCAAGCCAGGCGGGTTGACCTCGTCAGAGGCAATGGCTGCCGGGCTGCC
>JANWXL010000093.1 GCA_025055265.1 Roseiflexus sp. | reverse complement strand
TGATCATCTGCTCGATGTCGAAGGGTTTTTGGATGATCACTGCTCCTTCGGCTTCAAGGTCGGCAAACCAGGGTTTTCTACTCAATGCAGTAATCACGAAAATCGGAATGCCATCTTCTTGAAGCTGATCCTTCATATGCCGGAATGCCTCAACACCATCCATTTGCGGCATCATAATGTCACAGATGACCAGTTGGGGGCGAAGGGTCACCAGTTTGTGAATGCCCTCCTGACCATCGCTGGCAAGCTCGACACGATACCCCGCCTCGCGCAACGCGATCTCTAAAACGGTCTGCATCGCCGGATCATCGTCAATGACCAGAATGGTCGGCTGTTCGTCCATGAGCACATCCTGCGAAATGGCGCGATCAACATGCTAACGGCCGGTCAGGCGGCGGACGACAGTGCGCGGAGAAACAACCGCCCCGATAACAAGTGCGCCTATTATAGCATGAAGCGTAGCGCCGCCTGATAGAATTGGTATAATGTAGTCGTCGCATAACCGCCAGTTAACCGATGCCGGTCCAGATGCAGAGCATAGTCATGCCTATTGTTGCTTCTACATACGACGACGCCCCGGAAACTATCGCCTGCCAGAACGTGCTCGACGCCTTGAATGCCCAGATTGCCATTCTCGACCGGAATGGCATTATTGTCGCAGCAAATCGGGCGTGGTTTCGCGAGGTCGCAGCGCAGAGCGGCGATCGGCTGTTTCGGATAGGCGCCCATTACCGCAACGACTGGAGCTGTAACCAAAGCATCTTTGCCGACGTGGCGCCGGATGCGCCAACCGGGATTGAGGCTGTGCTGCGGGGGGAGCGATCGTCCTTCATACAGGAATACGCTCGTCAGACTGACGAGGGTGAGCGCTGGTTCCGTCTGGAAGCGCTGCCGCTCCGGCAGGGCGGCGCGGTGCTTTCCAACACCGACATCACTGCACAGCAGGCCATCGAGGCGCTGAACCGTCTACGCGAACAGCATCAGCGCCTGCAGAACCGTGTGCGACGGCGGCGGCGGCTTGCCCATGCTCCACGCCAGTCGTTGCGATTGTTGATCGAGCAGACGACCCGCCTGGCGCGCG
Source organism: Roseiflexus sp. (assembly GCA_025055265.1). Lineage (GTDB taxonomy): Bacteria > Chloroflexota > Chloroflexia > Chloroflexales > Roseiflexaceae > Roseiflexus. The sequence goes on along the minus strand of JANWXL010000093.1, from coordinate 7,999 downwards.
CCAACACCGAATTGCAGCAGTTTACCTCGATCGTGTCGCACGAGCTGCGTGAGCCGCTGCGGATGGTCAGCAGTTTCCTCGACCTGCTCCGGCGACATTATGGTGAACAGCTCGATGAGCGCGCCAACGAGTACATCACCTACGCGCATGATGGCGCGCTACGCATGCAATCGCTCATCGAGAAGCTGCTGGCATATGCGCGTCTTGATCAGCACCGGCCTGCGATGCGCCCTGTCGATTGCAATGATGTACTGGCGCGCGCTATCGGTATGCTGCAGGTGGCAATCGCTGAGAGCCGGGCGGAAATCACCTTCGATTCGTTACCGACCGTCCTTGGCGATGATGTCGAACTTGGGCTGGTGTTTCGCAACCTGATCAGCAACGCGATCAAGTTTTGCGGCGACGAGCGGCCGCGCATTCATATTGGCGCGCAGCGCCGGGTGAATGAGTGGCTCTTTATGTTTCGCGATCACGGCATTGGCGTTTCGGCATCAGATGCAGAGCGCATTTTCGATATGTTCGTGCGTGGTCAGAGTCGGCGCCAGTATCCGGGAAGCGGAATCGGGCTGGCGATCTGTCGGAAGGTAATCACCCGACACGGGGGGAGAATCTGGGTCGAGCGCCCGGCTGATGGCGGGTCGCTATTCTGCTTTACATTACCGGCGCTTCCATAGCGCCTGTCGCAGCACAGGCGTTGTGAGCGTTGTCGGGATAGATGTCATGCATAGCGAAACCAGTGCGCCACTCGAAGTACTGCTGGTTGAAGACAACCCTGGCGATGCGCGCCTGGCGGCTGAGGCGCTTGCTTCGACAAGCGTCGGGACGTTTGCCCTCACGCATGTCGAGCGACTGGCGGATGCGCTGGATCTCCTTCGACAACGGTCGTTCGATGCTATCCTGCTCGATCTATCGTTGCCAGACAGCGGGGGGCTCGATACGCTGAAGCGTGTGCTGGAGCAGGCGCCGGATATGCCGGTCGTTGTGCTGACGATGCTCAGCGACGAAATGTTGGGTGTACAGGCGGTCAATGCCGGTGCACAGGATTATCTGCAGAAGGGGAGTTGCGTCCAGGAATTGCTGGCGCGCTCGGTGCGCTATGCAGTGGAACGTCAGCGTTTGTTGCGTGAACTGCAACGCGCCCGGCAGCAAGAGCAACTGATGCGCCACGCCCGCGAGATTGCGGCTGTCGAACAACTTTCGCACGATACGCGCACCTCGGTGACTGCGCAACTGTACAGCGCCACGCCGCTCCGTGAGGCGCAACCAGACCTGTTCGCAGAACTGGTTGCGCAGTACGGTCAGATCCTGGATCAGCGATTGGAACAGCGCGCATATAAAGTCGATGTCAATACATCCGACCCGCTCCGTGAGATCGCCTACCAGCTCGGCTTTCTCCGCGCCGGTCCGCGTGATGTTGTCGATGTGCATACCCACGCGATACGTCAGCGCGTGCGCAATGCCAGCGTCATCCGCATGCAGGCGTATGTCGAAGAGGGTCGGCTGCAGGTTCTAGAGTTAATGGGGTATCTGGTCTCATACTATCGCACCTACGCACTTGGCGGCGCGCATTGATTGATTTATGATAGTATTCATGCCAGCGGCGGAAGAAACAGGGACCAGACCGTTCGAAGGGGAAAGGGAACCGATGACGAGCAAGTTTGTCCTCAAGCTCTATGTCACCGGACAGACGCCGCGCACGGAGCGGGCGATCCAGAACCTGCGACGCATCTGTGAGCAGAACCTGGGCAGTCAGTATCAGTTATTCGTGATCGATGTGCTGGAGCAGCCGCACCTGGCGGAACAGGAGCGCATCCTGGCGACGCCGACGCTGATCAAGGAGCTGCCGCCGCCGGTTCGACGCATCATCGGTGATCTGTCGGATACGCTCAAGGTGCTGCAAGGGCTGGATCTGCCAGTCCATCCCACGGGCACAGGAGGAACGCAGGAGTGACTCAGAATCCGCGTCAACCAGCCATTGAGAAACTGCCAACCGGGATCAACGGCTTCGACTTGATTGCAAATGGCGGCATTCCCGCCGGTCGAACGACGCTTGTTTCCGGCACCGCTGGCAGCGCCAAAACGGTCTTTGCTGCCCAGTTTCTTGCTGAGGGCATTCGCAAATATGGCGAACCAGGGGTGTTCGTCACCTTTGAAGAGCCGCCGTCCGACATTCGGCGCAACATGGAATCCCTCGGATGGGATATCCCAACCTGGGAGAGCGAAGGGCGCTGGGCATTCGTCGATGCGTCGCCCCAGCCCGGTGAGGAAGTTTTGTTCGCAGGCAATTACGATCTTGGCGCGCTCCTGGCGCGCATTGAAAATGCCGTGCGCCGGATTGGCGCCAAGCGTCTGTCGATGGACTCGCTCGGCGCGATCTTTACGCAGTTCGCCGATAGCGCCGTGGTGCGCCGGGAGCTGTTCCGCGTCGTCTCCGCCCTGAAACGGATGGGGGTGACCGCAATTATGACCGGCGAACGCACCCAGGAATATGGCGACATTGCGCGCTATGGGGTCGAGGAGTTCGTCGCTGACAATGTGATCATTCTCCGTAATGCGCTTGAGGACGAAAAACGGCGCCGCACCATCGAAATTCTCAAGTTTCGCGGCACGTCGCACCAGAAGGGCGAGTTCCCCTTCACGATCATGTCGGGCGAGGGCATGGTCGTCATTCCGTTGTCTGCGATCGAACTCAAACAACGCTCGTCCGACATCCGCATTACCTCGGGCAATCCCGAACTTGATCGCATGTGCGGCGGCGGTTTCTTCCGCGACTCAATCATTCTGGTGTCGGGTGCGACGGGAACTGGCAAGACTCTCATGACCACCGAGTTCATGGCGGGCGGAGTCAACCGTGGCGAACGCTGCCTGCTCTTCGCGTTTGAGGAGAGCCGCGAGCAACTGTTCCGCAACGCGACCGGCTGGGGCGTCGATTTCGAGCAGATGGAGCGCGATGGGTTGCTGCGCGTCGTCTGTGAATATCCAGAGACAGCCGGGCTCGAGGATCACCTGATTGACATGAAGAAGTTGATCCAGGAGTTTCGCCCTAACCGCGTGGCTGTCGACAGCCTCTCCGCGCTGGAGCGCGTCTCGACGATCCGCGGCTTCCGTGAGTTCGTAATCAGCCTGACGTCGTTCATCAAGCATCAGGAGATTGCCGGTCTGTTCACGGCGACGACGCCAAGCCTGATGGGGGGTGAGTCGGTGACCGAAACGCATATTTCGACGTTGACCGACTCGATCATCCTGCTGCGGTACGTCGAGATGTTTGGCGAGATGCGGCGCGGGTTGACAGTGCTGAAGATGCGCGGATCGATGCACGATAAGGACATCCGTGAGTTCACGATCGATAATCGCGGGATGCACATCGGTCGTCCGTTCCGCCAGGTCACCGGTATTCTCTCTGGCAATCCGATCCACATCGCACCTGGCGAGATCGACCGGATGAACCAGTTGTTCAATGATGAGAGTGAACAGACGTGATAGACGCCATTTCCGAGCGATCAGGCTCCGTGTCTGAATCGCTGACGGTTGCAACAACCCTTCACGTGCGTTCCTTTATGACAGGCTAGGTGATGATGGTTCGTTCTCCTACAACTGTAGTGATCGTCGTGCTTGCTATCGCTGCGGTTGTCGTCGGTTGGCTGGTAACCACTCTGTCTGACATGTGGAGCATGGCGTCTGCTCCGTCCATATTTATGACTGCCGCTGCGCGCAGTGCGACAGTCAGTACGGCAGCAGCGCTTGCAATGCCTGCTGGAGGCAATGTGACATCCGCGCCAACCCCCGCAGGCATATCGCCTACCGCCAGTGAGACGCTCGCCGTTTCCCCGACTGAAAGCACGCCAGTTTCCACCGGCGCACCAACAATCACTGCGCCAGCAGCTACGGCGCTCCCGACGGTCACTGAAGCCCAAACGGCGGCGCTGACGGCCATAGCGCTCCCGACGGCCACCGAAGCCCCGACGGCAGCGCCAACGGCCACAGCGCCCCCGATGGTCACCGAAGCCCCAACGGCGGCGCCGACGATCAATCCGACGATTGTATTGGCGACGCCGACAACGGACGTCAGCCAGGAAACGCCATTCGTCGAGTATGTCGTGCAGCGCGGCGATACGCTGTATGCTATTGCGAAGCTGTTCAACGTTTCGATCGAAGATATTCTGGCAAACAATACCGTGCCCAACCCTTCGAGTCTGACGATTGGACAGACGTTGCGCATACCGACGAGTGAGGTCGCGTATGTCGAGTATGTTGTGCAACGTGGCGATCTGCTGGTCACGATTGCGCGACGCTTTGGGGTGTCGGTCGAGGACATTCTGGCTGTCAATGATATTCGCAATCCTTCGAGCCTGACGATCAGGGAGACGCTACGCATACCACGGAGACTGCCATGAACCGCGCCGATGTACTGGACGATCTGCGACGCATCGTTGGACCGCGCGCCGTCATCGATGACGCCGCCACCCTGTTGACCTATGAGGCGGACGGGTGTGTGCTGGATACGCACGCGCCCAACGTGGTCGTGTTGCCAGCCACCACTGAGGAGACTGCCGAGGTGGTGCGGATCGCCAATCGCGCCGGGATGCCGATTGTGCCGCGCGGCGCGGGAACCGGTCTCTCCGGCGGAGCAACGCCGATCCACGGCGGGATCGTCATTTCGACGGCGCGGATGGAGCGGGTGCTGGAAGTGGATGTGCGTAACCGGCGCGTGCGCGTGCAACCGGGGGTGATCAACTGGGAATTGTCTCAGTACCTGGCGCCATATGGCTACGCCTTCATGCCCGACCCGTCATCGCAGAAGGCGTGCACCATCGGTGGCAATATTGCCAACAACAGCGGCGGTCCGCACTGCCTCAAATACGGTATGACAACGAACCACGTCCTGGCGCTGCGCGTCGTTCTGCCCGACGGCAGCGTCATCTGGACGGGCGACGGGCGACAGGATGGCATCGGGTATGATCTGACGGGCGTGCTGACCGGCAGCGAAGGAACATGCGGCATCATCACCGAGGCGTGGGTGCGGATGACGCGCCTGCCGGAGTCGCTGCGCGTAGTACTGGCGCTGTTCCCGGATATTCCATCCGCCTCTCAGACTGTCTCGACCGTTATTGCGCGCGGATTTCTCCCGGCTGCGCTTGAGATGATGGATCAACTGGCAATCCGCGCCGTCAATGGGATGTATCGCCTTGGACTGCCAGAGAGCGCTGGCGCAGCGCTGCTGATCGAACTCGATGGCGTGAACGACGGGCTGGACGACCTGCTTGCCGAGATCACCGGCATCTGCCGCGATCTGGGGGCGATGGACGTGCGCCCTGCGAAGACCGCCGCTGAGCAGGCGCAGGTTTGGGCGGCGCGCAAGAATGCGTTTGGTGCGATGGGGCGTCTGGCGCCGACGTACTATCTGGTCGATACGGTCGTGCCGCGCACGCGCTTGCCGGCGACGCTGGCGCGCGTCGGCGAGGTGGCGCGTGAGTATCGCCTGCCGATTGCGAATGTGTTTCACGCTGGCGACGGCAATCTGCATCCACTCATTCTGTTTGATCGCCGCGACAAGAGTCAGCTTGAACGGGCGCTCAACGCTGCAACTGACATTCTGCGCGAGTCGATCAATCAGGGCGGGGTAATCAGCGGTGAGCATGGCATCGGCGTCGAAAAGCGCGATTATATGGACCTGCTCTTCACCACCGACGATCTGGCGGCGATGGCGGGGCTGAAACGCAGTTTCGATCCGCGCGAAATCTTCAATCCGGGCAAAATCTTTCCCAGGGGCGTCAGTTGCGGCGAACTGGCGGCGCTGCGACGGCGCGGGTTGCCGGTCGCCGATCTGATGGGCGCGGATACAGGCAGCGTGCCGGCTGGAACGTGGTTGTAGGGTTGCATGTTGCACGTTGCATGGGAGAAGGTGGCAGGCAGGGGCGCGCCGCTGGCGCGCCCGCACGCGCGGCGCGTGTTGCACGTGGGAAGGTGGCAGGTATGAATGACCGGCAGGGCGCACGGCCGTGCGGAGAACAGAGGAACGTTGAACGTGCTGACATTGCACGGTGAACGTGGTGCATCGGTAGCGTAATGGCGGTACTCATCGTATGGCGACATCATTTCCGAGCACAGAGCATGCACAGGTTGCACCGGCCGCCCTTCCGACGCTTCAGACATGGGAGGAGTTTCTCGCCCGACGCGATGAAGACACCCACGCTGAGTGGGTAGATGGGCGGGTGATCCTGATGTCTCCCGCAAGTAGCGATCATCAATTGCTCAAAGTGTTTCTGGTGCAGGTGCTGGGACTCTATCTGGAACAACGTCCACAGGGCTTGATTCTGGACGCGCCCTTCCTGATGCGACTGCCCTCGCGCCCAAGCGGGCGTGAAGCGGATATTCTTTTCATCGCGCAGGAACGTCTGAACCTGCTCCAGCCAGCGTTCCTCGACGGTCCGGCGGATCTGGTCGTGGAAATTATCTCCCCGGAGAGTGACGAGCGCGACCGTGGCGAGAAGTTCATCGAATATGAGGCAGCGGGTGTGCGCGAATACTGGCTGATCGATCCGCTTCGTGAAGAGGCGATGTTCTACCAGTTGACGCCGCAGGGTCGCTACCGCCTGGTTGTCCCGTCTTCTGAAGGCGTGTATCACTCCGCAGTCATTGCCGGGCTGTGGCTGCGCGTCGAATGGCTGTGGCAACGTCCGCCCGTCTTGCGCATTCTCAAGGACTTGGGCGTCCTATGACTGATCTCATCAGCACGCTCCGATCTGCCTTGGCCCCCGATTCCGTTCAGGATGACGATGCATCCCTGACGGCGTTCAGCGTACAGGGCATCCGACCGCAGTGCGTTGTCGCACCCGCTACCATTGGAGAGCTTCAGACTGTGATGCGTGTGGCGGCGGAGCAGCGCGCAGCGCTTGTGCCATGGGGCGGCGGAACGCAACAGTGGATCGGCGCGCCGCCGACTCGTCTCGATCTTGTTGTGCGCACTACGCGCCTCGACCGGGTGCTGGCGCACACTCCTGACGACCTGACGATCTCGGTCGAGGCGGGGATGACGTTTGGCGCACTGCGCGCACATTTGAAGCGACACGGGCAGATGCTGGCGCTCGACCCGCCATTGCCGAACCGGGCGACGGTTGGCGGGTTGATCGCAACCGCAACGGATGGACCGCGGCGCCTGGGGTATGGGACGCTGCGGGACATCCTGATCGGGATTGCCGTTGTTGAAGTAGGCGGGCGCCTTTCGCGCGGCGGGGGCATGGTGGTTAAGAATGTCAGCGGCTTCGACATGATGAAGCTCTACCTGGGAAGTTTCGGCACACTGGCAGTCATTGCGAGCGCGAATTTCAAACTGCTGCCGCTGCCGCGCGCATCAGGCACGATCATCTGCCGGTTTGCGGGTCTTGACCAGGCGTTTGCTGCGCTCGACGAACTCGACGGTACGCAACTGGCGCCGGTCGCTGCCGAGTATCTCAATGGCGGCGCTCTCGCAGCGTTGGGACGTACCGGCGTCTGCGCGCTGGCGCTGGCTGCCGAGGGACTGCCACAGGCGGTTGAACGGCAGTTGCGTGATATGGGCGCGCTTGTACAGCGCCACGGCGCGCAGGCGGTCGAGCGGTTGGACAGTGACGAGGCAGAAGCGTTCTGGGCAGGCGTCGCCGACCTGCCGCAGACTGCCGCGCTTGCTGCTGACGAAGCCGTGATGAAACTGTCGGTATTGCCAGCGGATGTCGCGGACACGATCGCCAGGTGCGAGTCGTCCGCCGTTCGTGCAGGCGCTTCCGCTGTTATCAATGCGCGGGCGCTCAGCGGCGTCCTGTATGTGCGCGTGCGACCGGTGACATCCGCATCGCTTGCCAGCCTGTTGAATGATCTGCCGGGTGCGCAGTGGGTGGCGACGATGCTCCCCGACACGCCGCGCTGGGGCGCGCCGCCGCAGGGCGTCGAGGTCATGCGGCGCATTCGGGAAGAGTTTGACCCGCTCCGGTTGCTCAATCCGGGACGGTTCCTGCCAGGGGTC
>JANWXL010000087.1 GCA_025055265.1 Roseiflexus sp. | reverse complement strand
ACCATACCAGGCATAAAAATTCAACCTGCGAAGCGAGGTTGAACGGGCGCCGCATGCGCGAATGCAAAGACTGAGACTACGCGGCGAGTATAGCACAGGTAAAAAGAACGTGCAAACGCGCCGCTAGCCGAGCATCTCCTGGATGTCGCGGATGGCGCGCTTGGCATAGACCCAGACAGAGCCGATCTTGGCTGGCGTTCCCGATTTGTCGAACACAATGACGAGCATGAAGCGCTGTGCGATGTCGAAGCAGTAGAGATCGTAGTGGCTCCCCTCGTGAACATACAGCGCCGACGACTCGGTTTCGCGCAGCATCTGCGTGATCTGCCCCGCCGTCGAGAAGCTGGTCGAGAGCAACGGCAGCAACACCATCGTCGGCAACCCGATGGTCAACCCCGTCTCAACCAGCACCATGCCAGCCCGATCAGCCAGAATGATGCACTTTGACCCGACGTCGCGATCAAGCGCTTCCAGGCGCAGACGGATCGCGCGCTGGTCTTCGGGGGTCAGCACGAGCGGTCCATCGCGCCGTCGGGCTGGGCGCTGCACCCCTGTTTCCGCCGGACGCGCCGGCGCCGGTTCCGCCTGGCGGACTGGCTCCGCTTTCGCACGTGCAGGGCGTGGTGGCGGTTCGGACGGCGGTGCGGCAGGTTCCTTCGGACGCTCAGGTGGAGCAGGAGATTGCGGCGCGCTCTCGGAAGGCGGCGGCTCCGCTGGCGTTGCAGTCGCCGCTTCATTCAGCTCCCGGTAAAGCAGATTGCGCAGGTCGTCGAGCGCCATGTCGCTGCTGACGACATGTTGCACGCCAAAGCCTGCGACCTGCCGTGCAATCTGCGGATCGGGACGACGGCTCCACAGCACCAGGCGCGTCGGCGCACCGAAGTTCGGCAGAATTTCCGCCAGATCGATCCCGCTCATTCCTGGCAATTCCACATTGGCGATAATCACGCCAGGAGGATCATTCCGCACCTCCCACAGCGCATCGTTTGCTGTGTCGAGCGTCTGCACCTCGACATCGCCTGCGAACCGGCCCTGCAAGGCGCGAAGTTCATCGCTATCGCCTGGAACAACCACGAGTCGGTATGTCATGAGATTGCTTCTCTTTCCTCCTCAAGTCTGGCGGAACGGGAGTGCGAACGAGAAGGTGCTGCCTTCACCTTCCCGACTGACGACCCATACCGCGCCGCCCAGCGAGGCTATCAACTCACGCACCAGCGCCAACCCCAACCCAGCGCCGCCGCGCTCGCGCGTCAGCGAATCGCCCACCTGATAGAACCGGTCAAAAATGCGCATTTGTTCGTGCGCCGGAATGCCAATGCCGGTATCCTGAACGTCAACGACCACCCACGGCAGCGCACGCATGAGCGCCGAAGGTTTGATGATCGTCGCATCGTGCAACGCCTCCAGATCAGCGTATGGCCGCATGCTGACTGTAATCGTGATTCGACCCTGCGCTGGCGTAAACTTGATCGCATTGGACAGCAGATGATTGATCACCAGCAACACCTTTTCGCGATCCGTCAGAAATGGCGGAAGCGTTTCAGGCAGTCGGGTGATAATCGTTTGACCCGCCAGTTCAGCGGCGCTGCGCAGGTTTTCGACCGCCTGCTGCACCGTGCCGATGAGATCGAGCGGCGCGAGTTGCGGTTGCGCTTCGCCAGTATCGATGTGCCGCAGGTTGACCATATCATCGACAATTTCCTTGATCCGCTGCGCGCTTTCCAAAACGCGCTGCAGATAGTCGCGCTGACTCCCGTCCGTCTGGTCGCGCACCATCATCGTGTATCCGAGGACGATCGACAGCGGAGTGCGCAGTTCGTGCGAGGCAATGGCGATAAATTCGCTTTTGAGGCGATCGAGTTCCTGACGCCGCTGATATGCCTCATCAAGCTGCCGATAGAGCGTTGCATTGCGCAGTGCGGCTCCAGCATGATTGGCAAGCAACATCAACCCCTGCTGCACTCCCGGTCGCAAGGTGGTTGGATGTTCGTCACAGAGCACAACAATGCCGTTGATCCGACCCTGCGCCCGGAGCGGCACGGCAAGCGCCGCTCGCAGTTCACGATCGCCGGATGATATGCCGTACAGCGTAGCGTGCTCGTTTATGGTCTGACGTAAAGCGAATGCGCGTTCCGCCAGGGCGCGTCCTTCGTCGGTCAATCGGGCATGAGTGGGTTGCGCCACTGCCTGATACAGGGTGTTGATCTCATCGCCGAGCAGCAGGAATCCGGTCGAAAATCCGCTGCGCTCGATCATGGCGTTGAGCGCAATCCGCGCCAGTTCGGGCAGCTCCAGCGTAGCGCTGAGCGCCTCACTGACCGACAGCAGTTGCTCAAGGGTGCGCAGGCGCAGGTTATCCTGTTGAATTGCGCGTTTGTGCAGCGCCTGGTCGACTGCCAGGCGCAGTTGTTCAAGCTCGAACGGCTTTGCCAGAAAGTCAGCGACGCCGCGCCGTACTGATTGATGCAGATTTTCAAGCGATGCGTACCCGGTCATGATAATGATGGCGATCTCCGGGTCTTTTTCGCGAGCAATCCGCGCCAGGTCGAGACCGCTCATCGTCGGCATCTTGATATCGGTCAGCAGCAGATCGAACTGTTGCCCGTCGTCAAATGCAGCTATCGCCACATAGGGATCGCTGGTCGCCACCACCTCGTACCCGGCGCGTTGCAGCGTGCGCGCGCACACGTCGCACATGTGCTGCTCATCATCAACGATCAACAATCGCGGCGGCGAGGCGCTGGTCAGCGACCTGGAAACTCCGGTGT
>JANWXL010000531.1 GCA_025055265.1 Roseiflexus sp. | reverse complement strand
GGGAAGGCCCAGGTGCGCGCATTGACCTTCTGGAGCAGCATCCCGGCGGGGGACCAGGGGATGAGGAACGAGACGAGGCTGGGCGGCGCGAGGACCAGGATGGCGGTGAAGGCGATGGCGACGATACGGTTGTCGGTCAGTTGCGACTGCACCCCCCACCAGTAGGCGGCGGAGCCAGCCATCGCCACGAACGCCAGGATTGCCAGCAGCGTGCGGGCAGTGATCTGAAAGCCGCTCGAACGACGGCGTTGCCCGCGGATCATGTTGAGATAGTTACTGCTCACAGACTGTCTCCGACGACATGCTACGGCGCCTGGACGGCGTCGGACTCCAATACAAAAGCTTCGACACTAACCGTATACCCGGCGGCTTCCATACGTGTGCGCACCGCGTCGGATATGGCGGTCAGCCCGAAGTCGTTATTGATGCGATATGGCACTTCAAGCGCGGCTTCTCCGGTAGCGCGCAGGCGGAACTGCGCCTGTACCGGAATATTGCCGAGCACTGTGCCGATTTCGAGTATCTGACCCGTCGTAGGGTCGAACCAGAACAGCGGTGTGCGACGAACAACCCGGTAGATCTGCGGCGGATCGAAAACCTGTCGATCAAGTTGCTGTGCGCGCCAGCGCTCCTCATTCGTTTGCGGTGCGGGTGTCGCTGGAACGATGCGAACGGTTGGCGTACTCGTGGCAGGTGCGACCGTTGGGGAACTCTCCCGGATTGACGCTTGGGGAGTATAGGTCGGTGCAACTGCTGCGACAGTCCGCTCAGGCGTGCTCGTCCTCGCAGCGGGCTGCGTGATGAGCGGCGTTCGTGTTCGCTGCGCAGCATCGAGTTGCAGTGGCTGTCCGCATCCGGCAAGCGCCATAAGAACACACACGAACCACACGAAGCGCAGTATCACTCTGTTGGATTGCGAACACTTGTTCGCATTATTATAAGTCAAGTTTGCAAAAACGTCAAGCTCGTACTTGTGAGAGTACGAACTTGACCTATTGTAAACCTCAGTCGGGGGACTGTCAAGCGTTTTTTTACATTCGCAGCGTCACAATACTGTGTAGCACACAAGTACTATTACACTGCAGAACGCTAACGCTTCCCTATCGCGTCTGTCGCGTCGGTTGACTGTTCCCGGCAGGTGTCGCTGCCATCATTTGCTGGAGCAATGGTCGCGCAGGCGGGATCAGCGTGACGGCGGCGCCTCCCTCGGTAATGTTCTGCAACTCAAGGATCTCGAACAACGCCGATGCGACATCCGGGTCGGCAGCGATCTGGTTAAGCGCCGTGCCGACGATCTGCGGACGGATCGCCTGCGCCTTGGCGAACTCGATTGCCGCCTGGCGCTCGGCGGTGCTGGTGATGATACTGACCTGGTTGGCGCCGTCCTGCAGAATGGCGGCAGTCACCTGGCGCAGCCGGTTGACGACTTTCTCTTCGATTTGCCGGATCATGCCGATGTCGCGGAAGTGGACTTTGCGGATGTAGACTGAACCAAGCTGATAGCCCCATTCCGCTGACTTTGGCGATACCTCATCGCGCACCGTGCGGCTCATTGCGTGGCGGTTTTCCAGCATTTCGGCGAGCGGCAGGTTGCTCAACGTGCGCACCACGGCGTTGCTCACATTCGCTGCCAGTGAGCCGTCGGGATCGGCATTCTTGAACAGGTAGGCAATCGGGTCGCTGATCTTGTACTCGTACCAGATGCCCACGCCCATCGGCGCGCCTTCTTCAGAGTTGACCGGCTGGCTGCGCAGGTACTTCTGGTCGAGCCGCATATCAATGACGTGGTGTCGCCCAAGCCAGTTGACAAGGAATGCTGCGGGTCCGAGGTGCAGCGGCAGAAAGTAAATCCCTGATTCGCGCAGGATGCCGACGACGTTGCCGAACAGAACATACACGTGACAGGTGCCTTCCTCCACGATTGTGTACAGCCCGAAGGCGCGCAACAGTCCGAGCAAGGTCGGCACCGCGATCAGGCAAACGATGAAGGTCACGATGGCGGCAGTGGCAAACTCGATCATAGCTGTTCCTCCAGAATCACGCGCTCAGCCTGGTTGTACAGTTTCAGCCGAACGTTGCGCACATATGCCTGTAATGCTTCCGGTCCGCCGATGCGCTTCAGATCGCTCAACTGCTTCGCCAGCGCGACCAGCGGTTCGACTTCCGCCTGCGCCTTCAGGGTTTCGATCTCGACAGCGCGCTTCGATTGCACGATCTTCTGGTCGGCTTCTGCCTGCGCCCGGCTGATGTCCGACGAGACCTGATTGTGCGCGGTGTTGACGGCTGCCAGCGCCGACTCGACTTCCGGCGGAGCGTCGATGCTGGTGATCAGCGAGGCGTCGAACTGAATACCGTAGCGTGCCGCCGCCGAAAGGCACTCGCGGTCCATCAGTTCGTTCAGGTCGCGCAGGTTCTTGCGCAGGTCATTAATCGAGACGCTCGTTGCGACATTGCTATCCATTGGCGCCGTATCCATCGTCATCACACGCTGCGGCGCCTCGAAGTTGGCGATCCGCTCGCGCAGGATCGAGATGAAGTAGCCCATGACGTGGACGATCGGATTCTTGACGCCCCACAGATAGGCGTACAGGTTGCGCTCGTAAACACGGTAGCGGATTTGACCTTCCAGCGCGATGTTGAGCTGATCTTTGGTGACCGCTTCGAGTTTGGTGCCGCCCTGGTTCGCCATTGGATTCTCCAGGTCGAGCGCCATGTTCATCGTCTGGGTCGCAACTGAGACTTTGTAGATGCGCTCCCAGGGCCACTTGAAGTACGGTCCGCCTGGGGGGATGACGACTACCTGGGGATAGCGGTACCGTTCCCGCTCTTCCGGTCGCAGATACTCGGCGTAGGGGTCGTCGATCGTGGCGTCGGTCAGGCGTTCGGCGCGTCCGAAGATCGTCTTGACTGCACGCTCATTCTGGTCGACGGTGTAGATTCCGGCGACGAGATAGCGCATCAGGAACCAGACGATGAAGCCGAAGATGATTCCTGCCAGAATTGACATATCTCCTCCTTTGGTGAGGGCGATGACGCTTGCGCGTCATTCACCAGAATCTACGCGCTGCACGACAGCCGTGTTGCACAGGAGTTTGAGCGCGATCTGGCATGAGGGGGACGCGGATTGACGCGGATGTGACGGACTCGCACGGATCTGGGTGATGGAAGGCGATCGATCCGTGTCAGTCCGTCTCTATCTGTGCGGATCCGTGTGCTTCTGATGCACCACGCTCACTGGCAATTCATGACTGCACCCTGGCACATAGCTATCGTACACCAGAATCGCGGGGATGTGGTAGCATGCGGTTTGGGAATGCCGGGCGTGGTTCAGAGGAATGGAGGCGTCGATGAGCGTGGCAGCGACCGAAACGACGCGCGCCATCGTGTATCCCGAAAGTGATGGTCAGCCGATGGCCGACAACACGCTCCAGTTTCGCTGGATTGTGATGTTGCAGGGGAATCTGGCGGCGCTGTTCGCCGACCGTCCCGACGTGTTCGTGGCGGGCGATCTGCTATGGTATCCGGTGGAGGGGCGCCCCGACATCCGCCGCGCGCCGGACGTGATGGTCGCCATCGGGCGTCCGAAGGGAGATCGCGGAGCGTATTTGCAGTGGGAAGAGGGGAATCAGCCGCCGCAGGCGGTGTTCGAGGTGCTCTCGCCGGGGAACACGTTGAGCGAGATGGCGCGCAAGTTCGAGTTCTACGACCGTTACGGAGTGCAGGAGTACTACCTGATCGACCCGGAGCGGGGCGATGCGAGCGGGTGGGTGCGGCAGGAAGGGAAACTGACGGTGGTCGATGAGATGAACGGGTGGGTGAGTCCGCTGTTGGGGGTGCGTTTCGCAGTCGGGGAAGGCGAGGTGCGGCTGTTCTACCCGGATGGACGACCGTTTCTGACGTTCGAGGAACTGGCGCGCGCGCGGGCGGAGGCGGAGGAACGAGCGCGTGCGGAAGCCGAAGCGCGAGCAGCCGCGGAGGCGCGCGCTGCGGCGGCGGAAGAACGCGCAGCGCGGCTGGCGGAGCGACTGCGCGCGCTCGGGATGAATCCAGATGATCTTACGTGATACGTCGCTTCTGGCTTCGCTGAACCCCGCGCAACGCGCAGCCGTCACTGCGCCTCCCGGTCCGATCCTGGTGCGCGCCGGGGCTGGCAGCGGCAAGACGCGCGTACTGACGTTGCGCATCGCGCATCTGATCGCTGAACGAGGCGCATCGCCGTCGCACATTCTGGCGTTGACGTTCACGAACAAAGCGGCGCGCGAAATGCGGCAGCGGCTACGCGATCTGCCCGGCGTATCGATCCGCGGTCTCACTGCCGGGACGTTTCACTCGGTCTGCGCCGCGTTGCTGCGTGAGCATATTGCCGGGCGCATCGGCAGGTACACCTCCGCTTTTACGATCTACGCCGAAGATGAGCAGGTGCAACTGGCGGCAGCCGCGCTCGATGCAGCGCGGGAACGTCCGCCGGTGTCGCTCGAACCGGCAGACCTGCTCCGTCATATCTCGCGCGCCAAGAGCCGGTTGCTCACGCCGCGCCTGGCGGTGCGCTTCGCGCGTGACGATCTTGCGCGTTTCGTCGCTGGATGCTACCAGCGCTATCAGCGCAGCCTGGAACACGCCAATGCGCTTGATTTCGACGACCTGATTCTGTTGACCCACCGGCTTCTTTCCGAGCACGCTGACGTGCTGGAAGCCTGCCAGTCGCGCTGGCAGCACGTGCTGATCGACGAATATCAGGATACCGACCCGGCGCAGCATGCGCTGGTGGAACTGCTCACCCGCCCATCACCCGCCAACGGCTCTGTGCGGTCGCTCTTCGCTGTCGGCGATGGGATGCAGGCGATCTACGGCTTTCGCAATGCCGACCATACGATCATTGCGCGGTTCGAGCGCGATTTTCCCGAAGCGCAGGTGATTGAGCTGGCAACGAACTATCGCAGTCGTCAGCCGATTCTCGACGCTGCCTACGCTGTCATTCGCCACAGTCGTACGGTGCGGCCCATGGCGCTGCGCGCCACAAAACCAGAGCCTCCGCGCGGCGCCGGGTATGCGCCGCCGCTCCAGATTGTGGACGCGAAGGATGCACGCGACGAAGCCGAGCGTGTCGTGCGCAGCGTCGCTGATCTGCTGCGGCGCGGTCGTCGTCCGCGCGAAATGGCAATCCTCTACCGCTCGCGCCACATGAGCCGTGCGTTTGAAACGGCATTGCGTCACGCACGTATTCCGTATGCGCTGCGCGGCGCAACCGGCTTCTTTGATCGCGCCGTGGTGCGCGACGCGCTGGCGTACCTGCGCGTAATCAACAACCCTGCCGACAATCTGAGTTTCAACCGGATCGCCAATGTGCCGCCGCGTGGCCTGGGCGCTGGCGCGCTGGCGACGCTCTCCGCTTGTGCTGCACAGCAGGGATTGCCTGTATCCGAGGCGCTGGCGCACCCGGTGGCGCTGGCGTCGCTGACGCCGAAAGCCGCCGAAGGCGCACGACAACTGGCGGCGCTCATCACACGCTGGCGGCGCCTGGCGGAAAGCGGGATGTCGCCGGATCACCTGCTCGCCGATGTGCTCGAACGCACCGGCTACCAGGCGTGGCTGGAACAGCGTCTGGAGCCGGAGGAACTGCCGGATGCGCGCGCCCACCTGCAGGAACTGGCGAATGCCGCCGCCGAGCATACGGCGCTCAACGCTTTCCTGCAAGAGGTGGCGCTGCTGACCAGCGCCGACGATGAGGATGATGATCGTGACCGGGTGCAGTTGTCCACCATCCATGCCGCCAAAGGTCTGGAGTGGCCCATCGTGTTTGTTACGGGTCTGGAAGAAGGCGTGCTGCCGCACGAACACAGCCTGGCGACGCCGGATGGCGTGGAGGAGGAGCGGCGTCTCTGCTACGTGGCGCTGACCCGCGCAGGTGAACAACTCTACCTCTCGTGGGCTGCCAGCCGGGTGCGCGGGAAGCAGGCAAAACCATCGCGGTTCCTCAACGAGATCGAAGCGTATGGGCGCGAGCGCGCGAGTCGTTGAGCGTTGCAAGTGGAACGTCCTCGACCTTTGAGGTCTTATCCTGACCCTTGCGCCCGCCAGTTTGCTGCGTTGGTGTGTATAGACTGTGAGGGAGTCACGCACATAACCCGACCTTAAAGGTCTTTGTTGCAGGTGACCTATGCCCCACATCCATGTGAACGGAGCAACAATCTATTACGAGGAACACGGAACCGGTCCTGAAACGATTGTATTTGCACACGGATTGCTGTGGAGCGGACGGATGTTCGATCATCAGGTCAATGCGCTGAAGGATCGGTACCGCTGCATTACCTTCGACTTTCGCGGGCAGGGTCAGAGCGAGGTGACCGCGTCGGGGTACGACATGGACACGCTCGCCGAAGATGCAGCGGCGCTGATCGAAGCCTTGCGCGCCGCTCCCTGTCACTTTGTCGGTCTCTCGATGGGCGGGTTCGTCGGCATGCGGCTGGCGATCCGCCGTCCTGAACTGATCCGGTCGCTGATCCTGCTGGAGACCTCTGCCGACCCGGAGCCGCGTGAGAATGTCGGACGCTACCGCCTGCTCAACTTCATTGCGCGCTGGTTGGGATTGCGTCTGGTCGCCGATCAGGTGATGCCGATCATGTTTGGCAAGACGTTTCTGACTGACCCGAACCGTGTGCAGGAGCGGGCAATGTGGCGCGAACGGATGATCGCCAATCACCGCGTCGGCATTTCGCGCGCCGTGCAGGGCGTCATTGAACGCCAGGGAGTCTATGACCAGATTGACCGGATTACCGCGCCGACCCTTATCATCGTTGGCGCTCAGGACGCGGCGACCCCGCCCGACAAGTCTCGGCGCATATTCGAGCGCATTCCTAATGCGGCGCTGATCGTCATCCCCGGCGCGGGACATACATCGACCGTCGAGGCGCCTGAAGCGGTTACGATGGTCATAAGACGATTTCTCGATGCACAGGCGCATCGGAGCGCGCAATCCTGAAGGCGGTATGGTATACTTTCATCCGGTTCCGCAGTTCAACGATACGTTCTGTTACAGGAATTGTCCATGCGCAGCATACGAATCATCGCAATAGTCATCCTGGCGCTTTTTACGCTTGCCGCCTGCGGTGGAGGGGACGTAAGCGTGCCGCCGCCGCCGAATGCACAGCCATTCGCAAGCAGCGGCAGTCCCAAAATCGATCAGGTTATTGCCGAATGGAAGAAAGTGGCGATTGAGGAAATGCGCAAAGACGCTGTCAAGGAAGAGTCGCTGGTCGAAGAGATTTTCATCGTCACTGATGGTTCTCTGGATGATGTGCAGAACCACTACATGGCATTGACCCAAAATGGCTGGTGGCATCTGAAGCGCATGCCCGGTCGTCAGGGCGATGTGCTGCTCGACGGGTACGAACACGGCACGACAGCGCTTGTCGTCGGCGCGATTGATGCGTCGAAGTTTGGCGGCAAGGGCATAGTGGTGTATACGCTGCGGGGTACGAAGTAAGGTTTGATCGATGACGGCATTGACCCAAACTGCCTTTGGCAGGCTGCTGGAATTTCTCGACAGGCTTGAAGATGCGAAGATCGCCTACAGAACTCATAGGATTGTCCTGACGGAGGATTCTGGAACATCCCCCGACAACGCTGCGTCTCAAGATCAGTGACATCTCTTCGGGTGAGCGACGGCGCTCGTGTTTCCTGCGGAGCGACTGTTTGGACGTGATAATCCGCTCTTGGGCGGTTGGTTATCCTCACGTTCTTCTGGAGGCGCAGCAATGACCCCGGCCACGATTGGACGTTACCGCGTCCTCGGCGAAATCGGACGCGGCGGCATGGCGGTGGTGTACCGCGCCTACGACCCCGAAGCCGACCGTGAGGTGGCGATCAAAGTCCTGCCGCGCGAACTGCTGCACGACCCCACGTTTCGCGCCCGCTTCCACCGCGAGGTCGAGGCGATCGCCGCACTGGAGCATCCCGCGATTGTGCCGCTCTACGACTCCGGCGAGGATGCCGGGCAGCCATTCATGGTTATGCGCCTGATGACCGGCGGCTCGCTGGCGGATCGTCTCAAGCGCGGACCGCTGCCCCTCGCGCAGGCGGCGCGGATCATCAGCCACTTGGCGCCAGCCCTCGACGCCGCGCATGCCGCCGGGTTGATCCACCGCGACATCAAGCCCGACAACGTGCTCTTCGACCACACCGACCAGCCGTATCTCGCCGATTTCGGCGTCGTCAGCGTAATGCAGACTGCGACCATCCTCACGCGCAGCGGCGTGATCGGCACGCCGGAGTATATGGCGCCGGAACTGACCCGGCCCGGCGGGCTTTCGCCGCTGGTGGACGTGTACGCACTGGGGGCGATGCTGTTCGAGATGCTGGCTGGGCGACCTCCCTACCGCGCCGATACGCCGATTGGCGCGCTCATTGCGCACGTGACCGAGCCGATCCCCGATGTGCGGGCGCTTCAGCCGTCTCTGCCCGCCGACATCCAGCGCGTGCTGGAGCGGGCGCTGGCGAAGGACCCGCGGGAGCGCTACCGGTCGGCAGGCGCGCTGGCCGCCGACCTGACGGCTGTCGCCGCAAATAAGTCTCTGCCGACGCTCCAGCTAGCGGTTCCCGTCGCTTCCGTCAACACTTCGGACCCGAACCTCACACCTGACGAAAGAGTTGTTGAGCGAACGTATCCTGCGCCGGAACCGCGCTTCAACTGGCGATCACCACCGTTGTTCGTCTCCGTTGTGAGTATCGTCGTGCTGCTGATTGTCTTGATGTTCGAGTCGTTCCTGCGATCAGGCAGATCGGACAGGGATCAGTATGTCGCTCCAATCGCCCCGCAGCCAACCTTCACACCATTTCTTCTGAGCCTGGTCACTCCTGCGCCTCCCCCTACCATAACCATGCTGCCGCCGGGTGGGTACTCGACCATCCAGGTCTACAAGATGGCATCGGTCTCAGTGGCTGCGCCAGGGATGGAGTTCAGTTACTATGTTGGGGTCACTGCCCAGGTTGATGCCTTTCAAGAGGTTACGCTGATAGACACGATCAGCCCTGAGCTCGAAATCGTAAGCATCACAGCGAGTCCAGGGAGTATCTGCGGCGTCGAAGCCGGTTCGGTCATTCGATGCCCGCTGACGGTCAGCCCTTCCACTCCTGCTCTGATTCAGGTGAATGTCCGTGTGCGTGATACTGTGGCGCCTGGCACGACTATTGCGAACGTCGCGGAAGGGAATGGGGTTCGTTCTGATGTTGTGATCGTCGTTGTAGAGGAAAGGTCTCCTTTCCAGTCTCCTACACCGTCGTCGCTCCAGATGCCAGTCAATACTCCGGGACCTGTGCTCATCTATGACTCCACGCTGACCTGGACCCCGTCCCTGACGCCCATTCAGGTTTCTCCGACGCTGACGCCCGTTGATCCGACGCCCTGGCCCACACTGACTCCAGGACCCATACCTGTCTATGACTCAACGCTGCCCTGGCCCCTATCGCTGACACCGATCCTGATGTTCCCGACGTCAACACCCGTGTTCCCCGGACGCCCGCCGACCCTTCCGCCAGCGCCGGGGCTGTCGCCGACGCCGATAGTTCCTTCGACGCCAACGCCGACATTCCCTCCGACGTCGACGCCTTTTGCCGAAGTAAAACCGTGAAGGCGGAAGATGATCCCGACGCTTGAAGTCCTTACGGGTCAGGTTTTTTTGAAATACGAGTGTATTTTTTGCGTCTCGACGCCTTTTTCTTCCTCACCCCCTTGCCCCCTCTTCAGCGTTGCTGGAGAGGGGGTGTTGAGGCATTCTGGTGCCGAAAACGGGTGATGCTAACGTTGTATCGCCCATATCAGGCGTCAGGATGCCCAGACTCCCCCTTTTCCCCCCAACCCCCCGCATGCGGGGGGCGAAGGTCCGGGAACACGTCGCGCCAGTACGCTGACGCCCCAACCCCCCGCATGCGGGGGGCGAAGTTCAGCACCCTCCTCAATCCGGTGCTGAACGTCCCCAACCCCCCGCATGCGGGGGGCGAAGGGGGGGGCGGGAGAAAGGGGCAGGGGGAATGAGGGCAAAAAGGCGTCAGGATGCGGCAAACCTGCTTCGCACCTGAAAAAGCCTACACTTGAGAGGGGACACGTGGAGGGTGCGGGAGAAGAGAGTGGGGGGTGAGTGCAAAAGAGGCGTCAGCACACGACAAACATCCTCGCACTCCAAAAACTCTAACCCTGTGAGGCGGGAGTTGGGAGGAGAGGTGACCGTCACCCGGCGCGTGTACTGTTTCGCAAGGTTGGCGCACCTGACTGAGCAGTGCAGCGCGCTCGACATATCGATGGGTGCGCTGACTTGGTGAAGCATTACAGTTAGGGGGTAGGGGTGAAGGGTTAGGGGTTAGGGTTAGACTTCCCACCTGCAACCTTGCCGCCTCGAACGTTCAACCCTTTCGCCTCATCGCCTGTGCACTACGTAGATCGGCGCCGGACCGAGATCAAGAACCAGGCGCCCCTCGCTGGCAACAATGGTCGAGGTTGCGCCATCGCGTGTAACGAGGACGGCAGTTGATGCACTGGTGCGGATACTGGCGCGTACCGGCGTCGGCGCCCACAGCACATCGATTGTTGCGTCGCCGCGCTGAAACTGCGCATCATACGCTTCTGGACCGCTGATCGCAAACAGGTCATCAAGGTAGATGGTTCCTCCGCCAGCGAAAGCGTCCGGCGAGTCGTCGAGCACAATGGCGTCGAGCCGCGCTGGAAAGTCGATCCTTCCGTTGCCGTTGCCGCTGATCCGGTCCCATTCTGGCGCAACGCCAGCAATTGGCGCTTCGAGGATGCGCCATCCTGGCGGTCCGATCGCGCCCAGTGCGAACTGCAGCACTTCCCCTTCCGCATCGCGCACCCAGACTTTGAGCGTGTTGCCCGATCCGTCGCCGTATACCCATACACCGAGTGCATAGGCGCCATGAGGAATGGGCGCCGGGCGCTCGCGACGAAAAACGACGAACTCATTGGTGCGCGAAGGAAACGCATAGCGCAACTCCGCTGATCCGCGTCCGCTGCGCACTCCGCTACTGGAGGGCGTGAAATCGCCATACGCCTGATCGCCGCGTCGCCATGAGCCAAACTGCTCGAAATCAAGGACGGAAGTTCGGTTGAACAGATCGCGCACCACCACCAGGTCTGCACTGGAGAGATATTCAATCATCACCTGGTACGCAGTAAACGACGGCTTCAGGCGGCTATAGTCGAAGTAGCCGACGCCAAGCCCCACCAGACCATACGGATTGCCCGGGTCGTCCTTGAGTGTGTACCAGAAGATCTTCTCGACGCCAGCGCGCCAGAGCAGCAACGTCGCGCGCACCAGAAAATTTGCCTGATCCTGCTCATTCACCAGTCCGACGGGGTCGCGGTCGCCGCGCCCGCTCGACCATCCGATCTCGGTGACCCAGATCGGGCGTGCGCCATACTGTGCAGCGACGGAACGCGCCGCCTCGACGCCAGCGATCAGGTTGCCGATCTCTGGCGCGCTTGGGCTGACATACGGGTGGATGGCGAGAATGTCGAAACTCTCCCAGGCGCCAGCCTCCGCCACCTGCCGCAGAAACGATGGTTCGAACGAGTAGACTCCGCCGATCAGAATGGTCGCCTGTGGATTAACCGACCGGATGGCGGCGGCGGAGAGGCGCAGGAGCGTGGCATACGCCCCGGCATCAGGGGCTGGCTTCCAGAATAACGGGTTATCCGGCTCATTCCAGATTTCCCAGTGAAAGATGTAATTGCGGTAGCGCTGCGCGACAGCCGCAGCAAAGGCGGCGAACTGCTGCGGATCAGGAGCGTGGAATGACACTCCATGCGGGATATCGCCGGGGAAGGGGGTCGCCCATCCTGGAGGATGCCCGATGACCCCCAGAATGTTCACCCCGCGTCGACTGAGCGCGCGCACCGCTTCATCGGTGAATGTCCAATCGTAAGGAGCATCGGGCGTGGGCTGAATGCGAAACCAGTGAAAATCCTCGCGCACCCAGCCGACACCCAGACGCGCAACGATGTCTGCCGGTACATGCATTGATGCGGGGTCCCAATAGCGGGTTGCCAGATGGCTGTTGACGCCGAAGGGCGAGTCGCGCAACGTCGTGTGAGGCGTTATCAGCACCCCATGCGAGGCTTCGGAAGGGGCGACTGTTGGCAACATCGCCAGCAGTAGAGCGGTTGTCATCATAACAGACAGGACGCGATCAATTCGAAGCAGCGATGTCGAGCGCATAGCGCGGCAATTATACCAGAGGCGCAGATGACCGTCACCTGATGAACCTCGGGATGCTGCGGGCTGAAGAGCTTTGAAGAAATATTCTGCTATCTGCCCGCTCGCCCGGCGCCTGAAGTCGCGGGCTACGGTTGCGAAGCCTGCCTTCGCGGGCTATGCCGGATTTGATGTTCATTAGCCCGCAGCTCAAAGGACGCGCGGATCGGCAGCACGGGCTTACTGGATTCAAACCCTCCTTTGTGGACGCTCGCAGTGGCACTCACCGCATTACGGCGCCTCGATGCGCACGGTATTCATCGTCGCCACGCCTGCAAGGGCGCGGCCTCCGGGCAGGATCAGTTCAGGCGACGGCGCCGCGTAGGTTCCTGGCGTGGAAGCGCGCATCAGATACGTGTGTTGATGGATGCCGGGCGCCAGCGTTGCAGCGGCGAATTCAATCCGGTCATAGAACACGTTGATGTGGTCGAATATTGAACTGGCGCCTGTATCGACCAGCGTGAACCCTGCGGGAAACGCATCACGCACCGACACAAAGCGGCGTTCGTGAAACGCCGCGATCGTCAACCGCACCTGTACCAACTGTCCAGGGCGCAGTTCTGTCGGATCGATCAGCGCGCCGGTGCGCGGGTCCAGATACTCGCGGAGCAGGCCAGCGCTTTCGGAAGGCTGGGACGCGCTGGCAGCGTGCGTCACCTGCCACGTGACCAGCGCCGCAGCGCTGCTGCTGGTCACGACCAGCGTGTTGGTCGGGCGCAGGTCCTTGAGCGGGATGGGAACCAGGCGCAGCAGAGCGTCTGGCGCGCCAGGCGGCGCAACGGGCGCGCCGTTGAAGGTAAGCGCAATGGTTGCCGGGGTGTCTTCCGGCATAACGACGCGCAGCGCCTGCACCACGCGCGCGGTTGTCAGGGCATCGCCCCATCCGGCTGGCATCATGCGGGCGATCAGCCAGCGCGCGGCGTCGATTGCCAGCGGATGGCGCGGTGATGCGTGATGGATCGCCTGCACTGCCAGCGCTGTTGTGGCAGTATCATCGTAGGGGAGCGCACTGCCGGACGGCGTTCTCCACCACGCAGTCGCGTTGGCGCGCTGCGCCAGGCTTATCAGTCTGGGAAGCGCCGGATTGACGCGCGCCTGATTCGGCGGCAGCATCAACAGGCGGCACGCCAGCCCGTGAACATCCAGTTCTTCCTCGTCCCAACCACGCGGAAGCGACGACTCAGCAACTCCGAGTCGCGTCAGCGCAGAACTCAGGCAGACGCGCGTTTCGAGCGGAACATCAGGATCGCGCGCAAGGCGGGTCGCCAGGCTCGTCGCGCGTTCGAGCGACTCGTCAGGCAGCGTAAAGCCAGCTTCCTTTGCACTGGCGAGCGCTTCAAGCGCGATTGCAACAATGGCCGGGTTTGATCGTCCGCTGGATTGCCATGCCCATCCCCCATCGGACGCCTGCGATCCAGTCAGATGCGTGATCGCTGCCTGTGTCTCCGGGCCCGCCTCTGCCAGCGATGCCGCCATGAGGATGATTGCCGCGTCCTCAAGCGCACGACGATCAGTCTGCGCCTCAAGAGCGCGCACCTGTTCAAGCGCCAGCGCTGGCAATGACGGAGCGACAACGACATCGAGCCACCCCCATTCTGCTGGTTTGTCGCCGGGGAGTGCGATCTGCGTCTCAAATCGGTCGGTCACGAGCGCGCCACCTGCGCTGATGACCGTGGAAGCAGGCGGCAGGACCAGCAGCGTCGTGCGCACTGTCTCGCTGAACACTGCGCCGGTTGCCACAGTCGCCTGCGCCTCCAGGGTGGCAGCGACTGGCGCACGAAGAGTAAATGGTATGGATGTGGCGCCTTCGCCTGGAATGGTTATGACCTGATCGGTCGATGTTCCATCAGGAAAGCGCAGTGTGACGTTCGTTTCCCGCGTTATTCCATCAGTCGCCGTGAGACGAATACTGGCGCCGATCTCATCGCCAGCGCGCGCAAATGGCGGTGCGACAATGCGCACAACGACCGGTTGAATCACAGTCAATCGCGTGCTGATCGTGCTCATACCGCGCTGGCTGGAAACCCATATGTCCGCTGGAAACACGCCAGGCGTCTGCGGCAGCGGAACGTTGACGCGCAGCACGCCATCGTCGTTTGTCCGATCAACGCGCCACGCGATCGTTTCCTGCGGCTCGTCGGAGTCTGGCGCGACCCGCACAAGGACATCGGCTGGCGCCGGGTCGCCGTTCGCATCTGTTACCGTGAGCGTCAACGCGGCGGTTGCTCCGGGAGCATACACCTGCGCATCGGTGGTCAGCGTGAGCGACAGTGACGGCGAGAACGCCACCACCGGCAGATCGACCTGCAGGCGCCGCTGGGCGGGCAAAGATGATGCTGGCGTCAGCGTCACCCGAACGCCCGGCGCATCGTCGGGCGTCAGAGTCAGCGTCACCGGCTCACCCGCGCGCAACGTGCGAAGTTCTTCACGAACGTCCCCCGACGCCTGCTGCACCGTCAGCAGAGCTGGCGCTGCGGGCAGCGACTCAAGCGGCAGGATCAGCGCCGTATCGCCCGGTTGATACTGAAAGCGGTCACTCAGCAGCGTCACTCCGCTCCGTGGTGCGATCCAATCCGTAAATCCGGGCTGATACGCATACAGAACGAGGTCGGCTGGCGGAGGCGCCGGAGCGACACCGATGAGCGATGCGCGCACCCGATACACGCCGGGCGCCGGAAGCGGCGCGGTAATGGTTGCCCGTCCGCTGCTATCGGTGACAACCGCGCGACTCAGAATTGTCCGATCGGCAGGCGATGCTACAAGGTTATCGGACGCCTTGCCATTGAGCAGCGTCGCCTCAACCTGCACGCGCTGCGCGGGAAGCGGTTGAGTGCCAAGCAGCGTTGCGACCTCGATAGTCGCTGGCGTACCGGCGCTCACGACCAAAGACGATGTGCGAAGTCCAACCCGCGGCGCGGGCAGCGCTTCGATCAGTCGTTCGACCGTGATTGCAGGTCCATGCGGTTCGACAATGCGGGCGCGGAAGTGGTACCGATACCAGGGATCAGCAGGTGTGAGGGGTATAACGATGGTCAGCGCGCCGTCGCTGTCGGTGACGTCTGCGCCTGAGATCGGAGGCGGCGGATCTGGATTGCCGAATACTACACTATCGTCTGTCGGCAGGAGTGCAGGTTCATAGTCAATAGTCCAGTCAACGCTGGCGCCTGCGACCGGCAGACCTTCCGGTGTGCGCACGGTTACCAGCAACGTGGGGTTTTGCCCTTGCGTTCCTCTGGTAACCGTCACTCGCAATGGCGGTGCTGGCGCCTCGACGCGAAACGTGACTGCGCTGCGTTCGTCCTGCGGCGTTGAGATGCGGTAAACGCCAGGCAGTGCGTCGGGCGGCAGAGAGAAGGTTGTCTCGAAGGCGCCTGTTCCATCGAGTGTGATCTGCCTGCGCTCAGAGCGACCGGAGGAGTCGCGCATCTCTAGCGAGATGGTCTGCCCCGGCGCTGGCGGCTCAAACGATTGCCCCCCAATGAGGCGAACAAAACCGCGGACCAACACCCGTTCACCCGGTGGATAGACAATTCGGTCGGTCGCAAAAACAATGCGCAGACGCGGTGCAGGGGCGCTGTGTGGTGGAGCGTCCAGCCCGGCGAATGCGGGCGGATCGCTGCTGACAGCGATGATACCGCGTGGATTAACGCCCGTCAGATCGGCTGTCCACACTCCGCGCTCATCGCTGCGCCCTGCAGCGATCAATGATCCCTGGCGATACAGAGCGATCGGCGCATCAGGGATCACCGTTGCGCTGACGGGATCCGTCGCCCAAACAATTGCGCGCTGTCCGATGACCTGGAGTGAGAGCGCAGCGCGTGAGACGACAAGGATGACGCCCGTTCCAGCGCGTTCAGGTGTGCGGATGCGCAGGAAATAGATGCCCGGCGGCAGGGGCGATCCATCGTCGAGCGCCACTGCCACACGCGATTCGACGATGGTATTAAGCGGATCGGCAAGCGGCGCCGACCAGGATCGCAGCAGTGAAAGACCGTAGCGCGCTGGCTCGAAGGTTGTCCATTCAGCATCGCTAAAACTCAGGGCGCGCAGCAGCGTCGCCTCATCGAGGCGATAGAGCGCCAGGCGCAACTCCGAGAGATTGGTTCGTCGCGTCAGCACGGCAATCGCCCGATCAGGGGACGTCCGGATCACACGACCATTCACTTCCGGCAGGATCAGCGAAGGAGCGGCAGGCGCCGTAAAAAAACGAAGCTGATAGTCGCGCTCGAGTGAGATGCCAGCGCGATCCGAGAGAGATGCCGGGATCGTGATGGTATAGAGTGTTGCCGCCTGGAGTTGTGCGTCGATGCGCGCTTCGCCATCATTCGTGATCACACGAAGATTGTCGACCGGCGGCTCGATGCGCATCTGCGTGCGCAGCGCTTCGGCATCAACCGGTGTACTGAAAATCAGGCGTACATTTCCTCCTGGCGGAAGCAATTGTCCCTCGCCGGGAAATCGCCCAATCAACGCCGGTTTTGGCGCGACGATGAAACTCCACTGGTACGGTTGAGCCAGAAACGGCGTCCCATCCGCCAGCGTTGCCGGAAGAGCAATCGTGTACGTTGTTCCAGCCTGCCACGCAACGGCGGGGGTATACGTGACGACCTGTGCGCCATCGGGCAGGAGCGCGCCTGCGAGCGAACCAGACATTGGCGGTGTAATCGAAAGCGCAGCTTCAAGCGCCTGAAGATCAACCGGTTGCGAAAACACGATGCGCAGCGGCTCAGACGGTCCCACCTGGCGCGCATTTGGCTGCGGCGACACCTCGCGCACGGCTGGCGCCAGCGTGGTGAACGACCAGGTGTAGGTGCGTCCGAGCGGCACGCCATTGGAGTCGGTCAGGTCTGGTTCCAGTGAGAAGATATAGCGCGTCCCAGGTTGGAGCAGATCGGACGGACGGAAGATCAACGTTGTCGGATCGAGCCAGGTCACGCTGCCTGCAAGCGGTGGATCGCTGCGAAGGGCGGGCAATGGTCCAGGGCGGGCGAGTGCGTCGGGCGTAGCGATGGGACGGCTGAACTGCACGCTCACCAGTGAGTCGAGCGGAACCGCCACGCTGCCGTCACGGGGCCATAGAGCAGTGACCGCCGCTGGCGGCGCGGTGTCGAAGGTCAACGTGAAAGGCTGCGCGACCGGGCGAAAATACTGACTCAGCGCTGCTTCAGTAATCGTTACACGGTAGCGGGCGCCAGCCTGAAGCGTAGTCGTCGGCGTTATGGTCAGCGTCGTGCGATCGGCATTCCAGCCATAGACAACGTCTGTTGCAGGTTCGATGCGCAGGGCGCGCTCAACGCTGGGAGGATTCATAGGAGCGCTGAACTGAACAGTAATCGATGCACGCGGGGACACGTCGCGCGCGCCATCGGGCGGCGACGCCAGGACAACTGCGGGCGATGCGGAGAGGCGAGGAAGAATGAAGAAACGCGCTCCCGGCAGCGCCAGGGATACAAGCGCAATGACCAGCAAAATGCCAGTCCAGATCACACCGATCTGCCGCAGAAAACGCACGCGTACTCCTCGACGGCGAGCGACGACGCGCACCAGCGAATGCCTGAAAAAGGCGCTGTCTCTATGGCAGTATAACACACATTGGTGAGATTATGCGCCAATCTGATAGAGCGTTTGCCAGGTGCGCGCCAGCCGGTTCCAGTTGTAGACCTCTGCTCGCAGGCGCGCCCCCTGCGCCAGCCGCATGCGACACGCCGGGTCGGTCAGCAGGGTTGCAATGCCGTCTGCCAGCGCCTGCGCATCGCCGGATGGAACGATCAGCCCGGCAACGTCACCGATCATCTCACGCCGGTCGCCGACATCGCCAGTCACCACCGGCACGCCTGCCGCCATGCTTTCAACGATCTTGAGCGGCGATCTCGCGGCAGCGGCTGGCGTATCGTGCACCGGATCGACCGAACAATCGCCGACTGCCAGCCACGTGAGCGCAGCTTCTGGCGGGATGCGTCCTGCCCAGATGATCATCCGCTCCAGTCCGCGCGCCCGGGCATATGCCATCAACGCCGGGCGATCATCGCCATCGCCGACGACGACCAGGCGCGCAGCCGGAAGCCGTTTACTCAGAATCGCAAATGCGTCAATGAGCAGCCGTACCCCATGCGCCACAGCGCTAATGGCGCCGAGATAAACCACTGTCGGATTGTGGGTCAGTCCAAGCGCAGCGCGCAGTGCGGCAACCTGACGAGCATCCGGCGTCGTCTGACGGTCGAGATCGACGCCGTTCGGAACGTAACGCAGGCGTTGTTCCGGCACACCCAGGCGTTGCAGGCGGTCATAGAGGAAGCGGGTATTGACGCTCACCCCGCGCGCCAGGCGCGGCAATCGATCCTCCCACCACGCGACAACCCGCCGTTGCCAGGCGCCGCCGAAGCGATTCGCTGCCGCCTCATAATCATCGCAATCGACGTACATCGCCGCGCCGCTGCGCGCTGCCAGAATGCCAGCCAGCCCATTGATCGGCTGCGGCTTCGCAACGTGGACAACGTCAGGACGCAACCGGAGGGCTGCCTGCGCCAGCGCCAGTGCGCCACGCAGCGACACCGATGCCAGTTCCAGCGCGCCGAAGTGCCGTCGCTCGCCAGGCAGTCCGTAGACGTGCATCTGACCGACATAGGCGCAATCGACGCCATCGCAGTCAAACTGTCTCACATGCAGGCGATCAAACGTCGGGTGGAGCATCAGCAGGTGCGGTTCGTGACCGTCACGTGCGAGGCGTCGCGCCAGCGGCAGCCAGCGACCGCGCGGCGACGGATAATCGAGACTCGAGGTGCAGAGGAAGACAATGCGCATACTCCTCACATCGGACTTGACCATGCGGCCAGCCACTTCAGAATGCGCTCAACATGCTCCCACCGTCCGGCCTGTCCCAGGTAGACCACGAGCAGCAAAGCGCTTAATCCAATAAAGAGATAGTTGAGCCAGTGAGGAAAAGGCGACTGTTTATCTTCCATAATTCCGGTGGTGAGATGTCTTTGAGGCAATTTGCAAGACTTGCCATCCATCATTGCCTGAAAAGACCGGGATCGCTCCCGCTTGCAACAGCGCCGCCGCCTGTCTTCCGCCTGTTTTCACGAAGGCATACTCTGCTCCAGCAGCGCGGACCTCGTTCATATGGGTTTGCGGATCGGTCAAGGGCGCCCAAATAATCCGCCGCTCAAAACGCGTTCCCCAAAGGGGATACGGCAATACCACATCATTACCGCAAAGCACAACTGTCCTCGGCGGCAGGTTGGAGTCGACCCAGCGATAGGTTTCGCCGAAGGTTCCGGGATCAAAGTTCATAGCATTGCGCTGAGCGTCTGGCAGTTGCGCGAAGCGACGCAGGCGCTGCACGTCAAAGAAATAGTGATCCAGGCTGAGAAACATCGACAGCGCCACAAGTACGACAGTGATGGCGCCAAGCCAGCGGCGCGCCCCTTGTGTCAGATACGCTTCGATCGCACCAACGCTGCATCCTCCAAGGGTAAGCGTGCATAGCACATAGCGAGGTATCCAGTTAAATGGCTGAAGGACCAGCACCAGAAGATGCACGCCTGCCAGAATCAGCGGTTGCGGGCGTCTCAAAGCAATGGCGCGCCCCATCCAGATGAGCAGTGCGGGAATGCCAATGACAATCCACAATGCCCCGAAGCCAGCCAGGCGCGAGTCGACCGTGAACGGCAATTGTGGATCGAGCCAGGTGAATGCTGGACGCAGCCAGTCTGGCAAAGAACTGACTACAGCCAGCGAAATGTCACCCTCACGAAATATAGTGATGTCAATGTCACCAGGAAAGAGAAGAGACGTGCCAGCGCGAATTTGGAACGGCCAGAGCGGATTGCCAAAGGTTAACCAGTTGGCCAGATACCAGTGTCCGCCCAATAGAAACGTTCCGGATGCAAAAAGAAATGCACTGACAATGCTTTCTCGAATGCTGCGAGGCGGCAGTAGCAATAGTGTCAGGATGAATAATCCGACCGCGTGCGCCAGGGCGGTATACTTGACACCTGCCAGGATTCCCGCCGTTAAGCCAACGAGAGTCACAGAAACAACCCGACCGGGAACGGATCGGGTCGGCTGAGACGGAAGGGCGAGAGCAACGCCTGTTGCCCATAAAGAGGCCACCATAATGTCGTTATACAGCGTTTTGGACTGAATCAGCATTGCTGGTGCACTACCGAGGACAGCGGCAGCCAGAATTGCGCCAGGCGCGCTTGCGCCCAAACGTCGCGCAGCAACGTAGCTCGCAAGGGCAGCGTTTGGGAAAAAGGGGAGCATCGCCAGATCAACAAGCGTGTCACAATGGCAGAAAATACTGTTCCAGACCCCCAATAGTTCAGAGTTTTTGGGATACGATCTGATCCAATAGATACTACTCTCGAAGAGACCAACCCTGCCGTTCTGAATCGTAAGCGCGACAATAGGGCCGTGATAATGATGGTCATCAAAGGCATACGGAGGTAAGATTAAGCCTAAAATGGCAACCCAAACGATCCACAGGCTAAAAAGCAGTACGACTATCAGGGAAACGGGTGCTGCACGCAGTTCCCGCAGGGTGCTGTGAAGATTGGTGATGCAAGCACGAACCCGATGAGGGAAACCTCCAACCCAGGCGATTGTTATCAAGATGCCTGAAAGAGCTATATTGACCAGTCCTAGGGGCAGAGGATAAAGCATGTTTATCTGGCTGAGCAGAAGTTGAGTCATCAAAATTTGCGACCAGAGTCCAACAGTCGCTGCTAGGAGTGCATCAGCCATTGCCCATGCCCGGCTCAAGAAAAGCAATGCCCACGAGAGATACAGAATTGCGTTCAGAGTCCACAAGAAAATCAAGTAACCGGGGTTGATGTTCATGTTGTTTTTATGTGATCTGTAGCGATTATGTTACAACACCCTCGGCGACGCCGTCTGCGGCGCCGGTTGTTCAGCGTGCGTCGCAGAAGGTTCCGCCAGTTCTTCGATCAGGCGCACCAGCGGCATCCACGAGTCGTGCTCGCGCGCCACACGGATATTCTGCGCAAACGGCTCCGCCAGCCCTTCGCGGAAAAAACGCACAATCGCATCTGCCAGCGCGGCGCTGTCGCCTGGCGGCACAATCAACCCCGTTTCGCCGTCACGGATGGTCTCTGGCATCCCGCCGACCGACGTAGCGATCATCGGCTTTTCAAACCCGATCGCCAGTTGCGCCACGCCGCTCTGTGTCGCTTCGAGATAAGGAAGCACGACTGCATCGCACGCCGAAAAGTAGA
>JANWXL010000570.1 GCA_025055265.1 Roseiflexus sp. | reverse complement strand
GGCGGCGA
Source organism: Roseiflexus sp. (assembly GCA_025055265.1). Taxonomy (GTDB): domain Bacteria; phylum Chloroflexota; class Chloroflexia; order Chloroflexales; family Roseiflexaceae; genus Roseiflexus. Next base: position 3,312 of record JANWXL010000570.1, on the reverse strand, counting down.
CGACACCCTCTCCTATGCGGTGCGCATGCACCGTGAGGGGGTGCGGGTGATCGCCATTCCCAAGACGATGGATAACGACGTGTTCGGCACCGATTACTGCATCGGCTTCTCAACGGCGGTCACGCGCAGCGTTGATTTCCTCAACGCCCTCCGCACACCGACCGGTTCGCACGAGCGGATCGCTGTCATCGAACTGTTTGGGCGCAACTCAGGCGAAACGGCGCTCATTTCGGCGTACCTTGCTGACGTCGACCGCGCGGTCATCTCCGAAGTGCCGTTCGATGTCGAGAAACTGGCGCGCTTCCTGGTTGAGGACCGCCGGCGCAATCCAAGCAACTATTCGATCTGCGTCATCTCGGAAGGCGCGTCGATGATCGGCGGCCAGGTGATCGAGTATGGCCAGGAGGACGCCTACGGGCACCGGAAGCTCGGTGGCATCGGCATGATCACCGGTGAGGCGATCAAGAAGATCACCGGCATCGATATCGTCCATCAGCAACTGTCGTACCTGATGCGCGCCGGCGCGCCCGACTCGCTCGACCGTATGGTTGCAATCTGCTATGGCAACCTCGCCGTCGATCAGTTGCTCCAGGGGCACAGCGGCCGCATGGTGGCGCTCCAGAACGGTCAGTACACTACCGTTCCGGTTGATACCTGCGTCCAGGGGGTCAAGCGAGTCGATGTCGAAGAACTGTATGACGTGGAGAACTACCGGCCGCGGGTCAAACACCCGCTTGGCAAGCCGATGTTCCTGTACTGAAGGAGGTTGACAATGGCCACGGTCACGATGACGCGCGGCAAGTTCAATGGCATCAACAAGTGTGCCAATGAACGCGGCGTGATTGCAGCGGCAGCAATGGATCAGCGCGGTTCGCTCAAGAAGGCCATCGCCAAAGCGCGCGGCGAGGGCGGAGCAGCGACCAGCGAAGACCTGACCCTGTTCAAAACAGCGGTCACAAAGGTGCTGACAAAGTATGCTTCGGCGATCCTGATGGACCCGGAGTATGGTCTGCCAGCGCTGCAGCACAAGGCGCCCAACGCTGGCGTGCTGATGTCGTATGAGAAGACCGGGTACGACGCTTCGGTCAAAGGGCGCCTGCCTGACCTGCTCGACACCTGGAGCGTCTACAGTCTGATCCAGGCTGGCGCCGACGCCATCAAAATCCTGATCTACTACAATCCCTTTGATGACCCGGATATTCTGGCGCGTAAGCACGCCTTCCTCGAGCGCGTTGGCGCGGAGTGCAAGGGCCACGACGTACCCTTCTTCCTGGAACCGCTGGCGTATGACGATAACATCGGTGATGAGAAGAGCTTCGAGTTCGCCAAAGTCAAACCGAAGTACGTTATCGCCTACATGGAGGAGCTCTCCAAACCAAAGTATGGCGTCGATGTGCTGAAAGTCGAAGTGCCGGTCAATATGAAGTTCGTTTCAGGCACGAAGGCGTTTGGCGGTCAGGAAGCGTACACCCGCGAGGAAGCGCTGAAGTTCTTCCGTGAAGCGTCGGATGCCGCCACCAAGCCGTTCATCTACCTCAGCGCGGGTGTGAGCGATGAGGTGTTCCGCGAGTCGCTCGAGATGGCAGCCGAGGCTGGCTCGCGCTTCGCTGGCGTGCTCTGTGGACGCGCGACCTGGCAGGATGGCATTCCTGTCTATGCGCGCGAAGGGTACGACGCCCTCGAAGCCTGGCTCAACGATCGCGGCGTGCAGAACATCACGGCGTTGAACGAAGTGCTCGACAAGGGCGCCAAAGCCTGGTGGGACATGTACGGCGGCAAGGACGCCATTAACGTCGTCGATCTGCCAGTCTGATCTCGTTTCCTCCGATGTCAGGACGCAGGGACGGGCATTGCCCGTCCCTCCGCGCATTGCCTCTTACTATCTCACTGAGGAACGTAAGCGCGCACAGACACGACACTGCGACCACAGGCGCTTGATCGTAGACAGAGGTTCATTCAGCAGCGTCGTGCCCGTGTATAATGATTGAGGCGTACCTGCCGGAAAAGAGGCGCAGCGTTCGCGCGCCTGTTATGTACACGCGCTGTCGCGTCCGGTACGCGGCGGCGCGTAATGATTCCGGGAGGAAAATCGGATCTCAGGCGCCGCTCAAGTCTGAGAGTCCGGTCGTCCCTCAGATAGGCATGCGGCGTTGACCAACCGAAAAATACTGGTTCCATGAGAAGAGAGGAACAAGGCGCTATGACAATCAATACTGCCTCACGACTGCGCATCGCCATCTGCACCGGCGGCGGCGATGCTCCCGGTCTCAACGCTGTCATCCGTGCAGTGGTGCTGAGCGCGCTCAATCGCGGCTGGGAATGTTATGGGATCCGCGATGGCTTTAATGGCATTCTCTCGCCAAAAAACTATCCGCGCGGCGGCGTCATCCCGCTTACCCGCGAGACAGTGCGCGGCATTACCCCGCTCGGCGGCACAATTATCGGTACAACGAACCGCGGCAATCCGCTGCGCTATCCGACGCCGCTGCCCGATGGCAAGGTCATCGAGCGTGATCGCACCGACGAGATCGTGAACGGACTTGCCGTGTACGGCATCGATGCGTTGATCTCGGTCGGCGGCGACGGCTCAATGGAAATCGCTGCGGCGCTGGCGCGCAAAGGGGTGCGTGTGATTGGCGTTCCTAAAACAATTGACAATGATCTGGACGGAACGGTGGCGACCTTCGGCTTCGATACAGCGGTCGCCTTTGCTACGGAGGCGATTGATCGCCTGCACACCACCGCTGAAGCTCATCAGCGCGTGATGGTGGTTGAGGTGATGGGGCGCTATGCAGGCTGGATTGCGCTCAATTCCGGCGTCTCCGGCACAGCGAACGTCATTCTCATCCCTGAAATCCCCTACGACATTCACAAAGTCGCTGCCAAAATCAAGAGTCGTGAGGCGGAAGGACGCCCCTACTCAATCGTTGTCGTCGCCGAGGGCGCCCGTCCGATTGAAGGGAGCGTCTCGCTGATTGCGCCGAAGGAGGCCGGACGCGCTGAGCGATTGGGAGGCATCGGCGAACGGGTGGCGCGCGAAATTGAAGCGTTGACCGGCAAAGAGACGCGCGTTGTGGTCCTGGGGCATTTGCTGCGCGGCGGCACGCCGACCACCTTCGACCGCCTGCTGGCGCTCCGTTTCGGCGCCGCTGCCGTGCGCGCGCTGGAAGAAGGGCAGTCTGGCGTCATGGTGGCGCTCGACCCGCCGACCGTGCGGTACGTCCCGCTCGAAGACGCCACTCGCCGTATGAAGACCGTCCCGCTTGACTCGGATACCATGCTGACCGCGCGCGACCTCGGCATCTCGTTCGG
>JANWXL010000435.1 GCA_025055265.1 Roseiflexus sp. | reverse complement strand
ATAGGACACGGATCCACATGGATGCGACGGATGTTCACGGATCAGCAGAAGAGATCATCATCCGTGGCGATCCGTTGCGATCCGTGGCCATTCGTGTGCTCTTGAATGGGCCACGGATTGCCACGAGTGCGACAGATGGGTGCGGGTCGGCGGGTGGTGGCGGGCGCCAACCGTGGCGATCCGTAGACTCCTAACCTGCAATGCCTGCCAGTGGCTATCTTCGGACTGAATCTGCTGCTCGCATCGGGTAAGCCCCAGAGGGGCTTTCCTGTACTCAATGGTCTTTGAATACATATTCCGCTATCCGCCCACCCGCCCGGCGCCTAAAGTCGCGGGCTACGGTTGCGAAGCCCGCCTTCGCGGGCTAGATCCGGCGATACCGGATTCTCAAACTCCATCAGCCCTTAGCGATGCGGAGGCGCTATTCCATCCGCTGCACAGCAGCGTTTTCCTCCACCCCTGCGGCGCTCGACTCAACCGCAACGCCCCGATGCCACAACTCGTATTCGCTCACATCCATATCATCATTCCACGAGATGCCATACCCGCCAGGGTCAACCGTGACCGCTTTGAAGAAGGCGTCGTGTTTCAACAACTGAAAGCGATCAAGATATGGCGTTATATTTGCCATAAAGGGCGTGAATTCGTGTGCGTTATCCGACATAGACAGTCAATATGCATCGACAAGGCGCTAAACTCGCCAATTCTCAATCTCCAGCGCATGGCCGAGCGCTTTCACCCGCTCATAGTGCGCTGTATTGCCAGTAACCAGCGTCAGCCTATGCTGCAGGGCGATGGCGGCCACCATTGGATCGGCTCGTCCAATCGGCTGTCCAGTGCGCTCAAGATCCGCTGCGATGCGCCCCGCCAGCTCAGCGCTCCGCTTGTCGAATGCCAGGATTTCCACGAAGGCAAGTCCCTGCAGCAACTGTTGAATACGATCCTCGCGACCGATCTTGTGCAACCCTTTGATGATCTCCATGACTGTAATCGACGATATCATATACCGCCCAAAGGTCGCACGATAGGCTGAGGCGCGCTGTGCAACGACCGGATCGACGCCTTTGAGAATCTCGGAGAAGATGTCAGTGTCGAGGAGCGACTCATGCATCCGGGCGCCTCAATGGCTGGGTTTCGCGACTTTGCATCGCCTGCTCAACTACCTGGTCAAGGAGTGCGGGCTCATTGGCAAACATCCCAGACAGCGGGTCCTGCGCGATCTCACTGTGGTCGAGTTGGGCGATCAGGCTTCGCACCAGCGCCGCCACTGTCATGCCGCGCGCTTCGGCGAGACGGCGGGCTCGTTCGCCGGTCTGTGGGTCAAGTTCAACTACCAGCGTGTCCATCGTATACCCCCCAGAGAACCAGCTTTGCAGTCAGCAGTTCGTTTGTCGCGCAAGTATTGTAGCACAACGAACAGGCGTTTCGAGGTGATTATTCAAACAGGCTCTCAGCAGAGATTTCCACCCGCTCCGCCCAGGCGTAGACGGGCCGGCCGCCGACGAAGACCTGCTGCACGACGGGGTCCGGCATGCGCCGCACGACGATCAGATCGGCGACACGACCGGGCTGGATGCTGCCGATCCGCTGATCAAGCCCGACTGCGCGCGCCGGGTGGTGGCTCACCAGCGCGACGGCGGCGGGCAGGCTCAGGGTTCCGCGGTCTGCCAGCCGGAAGATGACCGGTAGCAACGCGGCGGGATAGTAGTCGGCGCAGAGCCAGTCGACCACACCGGCTTCGATGGCTGCCAGCGCGCTCAGGTTGCCGCCGCTGGATGCGCCGCGTAAGACGTTTGGCGCGCCCATGCCCACCGACAGTCCGGCGGCATGCGCTGCCTGCGCGGCGCTCATGGTGGTGGGGAACTCGGCGATGCGCACACCGTATTCGACCAGTTGCGCGACCTTCGCTGGCGTATCGTCGTCGTGGCTGGCGACCGGCAGCCCGTACTGCGTCGCCCACGCGATGATCTGCCCGATCCGGCGCGGAATGTCGGTCTGTAAGGCGCGTTTGCGTGCCAGAATTAGGTCAACCTCGGCGTCATTGCGCCCGCTCATCTGCACGACATATCTGCGAAAGGCCTCTTCGGTGGTGTATTGTCCCTGCCCTGGACTGTGATCCATGATCGAGACCAGGCGAAGTAGCGGATGACCGAGCATTGCCTTCAGCGCCTCGATGCCCCGCTCGCTGCTCACTTCAACGCGGGCATGCACCAGATGACGCGCGCCGCAGTGCCGTTCGATGCGCAGGCGCGAAAGAAAATCGTGGACGAAGTGTTCGCTGCGCACGCCAAATTCGGCATCGTCGAGCGAGAGCGCGTGGAACTGGCAGGTCACGCCGCATCCGAGCAGGAGGCGGTCGGCGGCGTGGAGCGCGATGCCGGGCTCAATCGTCACGCCGGGGCGCGGCTGCACCAGTTTCTCGATCACGTCGCAGTGCAGATCGACCAGACCGGGAAGGAGGTAGGCGCCGTCGAGGTCGAAATGCGGCATGGTCGGCGCCTGCGGGTATGCGCCGCGCCCGATGGCGCCGATCCGTCCACGGTCAATCGCAACCCACCCCTCGTCCACTACCCGGTCAGGCATCACGACCGTTGCATTGGTCAACAGGAATTGCACACATTACCTCGCTGGCTGAAATGTCCATTGCCGGTCAGCGCATGCGCCCAGGGCGGCCAGATCGTGCGAGACGCTGATGATCGCGGTTCCTTCCGCCTGCGCTGCCCGGATCATGCCGATCACCACCTGTTTGGTGGCATCGTCGAGGCTGGCGGTCGGTTCATCGAGCAGCAGCAGGCGCGGTCGGGCGATGAAGGCGCGCCCCAGGTTGATGCGCTGTTGCTCGCCGCCGCTGAAGGTGAGCGGGCTTGCCTGCCACAGTTCGGGCGCAATGCCCAGCCGGGTCAACCATTCCCGTCCAATCGCCTGCGCCGTCGCCCGATCCATCTGCTGCCGGTAGAGCGGTTCGCAGAGGGTGTCGAGCGCCGAAATGCGCGGCAGCGCGCGCAGGAACTGGGAGCAGAAACCGATCTCGCGTTCGCGCAGTCGCAGGATGACGCTTTCGCTAGCGCGGCAGAGATCGATGCGCCCGAATTGCTGCGAATCGAACCAGATCGCGCCGGAGGTGGGCAGGTACGAGCGATAGATGCACTTGAGAATGCTGGTTTTCCCTATCCCGCTGCGCCCATAGATGAGGAGATGCTCGCCAGCCGCCACGCTGAAACTGACGTCGCGCACCGGGGTGATGGTGCGCCCGTCGATCAGGTGGAGCGTAAATGATTTGTGGAGGTTGCATACCTCAAGGAGATGGGTCATAACCCTCTCGCCTCTTGCCTCCCGCTGTCAACGAATGGGGAAACGAATAAACGAATGTCGATAACGGAACCAACGTCTGTCCTGCGTCGTGCGCCGCGTCGCTCGCTGTCAGCGAATGTGGAAGCGAATAAACGAATGCCGACAACGGAACGTCTGTCCTGCGTTATGCGCCTCGTCACTCGCTGTCAGCGAATGCGGAAGCGAATAAACGAATGCCGACAACGGAACCGGCGTGGGTCCTGCGTCATGCGCCGCGTCGCTCGCTCTTTGCCTCCTGCACTCGCCTCGCTTGCCTTCCCACAGGCGTCACCGTATCTGCGGGCGTGGCGCGCGCCGCCGGGTTCGTGGCGCCGCACCGCCGTATCTGTGGGCGTGGCAGCGCCACGCCCCGACGTGCTTGCCTCGCCTGCCTTCCCACAGGGCGCCGCCGTATCTGCGGGCGTGGCGGCGCGCCGCCGGGTTCGTGGCGCCGCACCACCGTATCTGTGGGCGTGGCGGCGCGGGCGTGGCGCTGCACCGCCATGTCATGGCACCGCACCGCCGTATCTGTGGGCGTGGCAGCGCCATGCCCCCACGTGCTTGCCTCGCCTGCCTTCCCACAGGGTGCCGCCGTATCTGCGGGCGTGGCGGCGCACCGCCGGTTCGTGGCGCCGCACCGCCGTATCTGTGGGCGTGGCGGCGCCACGCCCCGACGTGCTTGCCTTGCCTGCCTTCCCACGGGGTGCCGCCGTATCTGCGGGCGTGGCGGCGCCACGCCTCTACACCCTCACTCCTGGCTACAATGCCGACGACACCAGCAGTTGCGTGTACGGGTGCTGCGGGTCTTCCAGGATCTGGTCGGTGAGGCCCGCCTCGACAATGTGACCGTTCTTCATCACAATCGTGCGGCGCGCGAGTTGCCGCACTACCCCCAGGTCGTGCGAGACCAGCAGCATCGTGATTCCATCCTCCCACTGGATGCGCCGCAGCAGGTCGAGCACGCGCGCCTGCACCGAAACATCCAGCCCGCTCGTGATCTCATCGAGCAGGAGGAGTGCCGGGCGGCTGGCGAGCGCCTTGGCGATCTGGACCCGTTGCAGCATCCCGCCGCTGAAGGTGGCTGGTTCATCGTCGATGCGCTCGGGCGGCAGCTCGGTTTTTGCCATCAGTTCAGCGGTGCGCGCGCGGATGCGACCGAAGTGCCGCCATTCAGCCAGGAGCAGTTTCTCGGCGACGTTGCCGCCTACCGAGAAGCGCATGTTCAGCCCCAGTTCGGGCCGCTGGTAGACGATGCCGAGGCGCGTGTTGCGAAAGTGTCGCGCTTCGTAGCGGTCGAGCGCCAGGAGATCACGCGGCGTTTCGCCGTCGTCGCAGTACCAGATGCGCCCGCTGTCGGGGCGAATAGCCAGATGAATCATCTGGAGCAATGTGCTCTTGCCGCTGCCGCTTTCGCCGACGATGCCCAGCACTTCGCCCGCAGCCAGTTGCACATTGACATCGACGCATGCCCACACTGTGCCGCAACGCGGGCAGCGCGACCGTCCCGTGTCGGGTCCGGTCAGGCGACGACAATCGGGGCAGGTAGGTCCGAAATGTTTAGTGAGCTGCTCGACGTGCAGCAGCCAGTGCTCACTCGTCATGCGGTCGCCTCCGCCTGCGCGCGCCGTTTCGCGCAGTAATTGGCATCTGAACAGGTCGCTTCCCACCGTCCGCCACGTGCATCGGCGACGAAATGCGTCGTGAGGAAGGCGTTCTCGGCGCCGCAACGGGCGCACCGCTGACCGGGCCGGTATTCGGTGCGGAAGGGATAATCCTCGAATTGCAGCGGTTCGACCGCCGTGTATGGCGGGACAGCGTAGATGCGCTTCTCGCGCCCCGCGCCGAAGAGGTAGAGGGTCTCGGCCATGTGCAGCTTGGGAACGTCCCAGCGCGGGATTGGCGTGGTGTCCATCAGGTAGCGGCGGTTGACGATCACCGGATACTGGCTGGCGATGCGCAGGTCGCCAGCTCGAACCACGCTCTCGTACAGATAGACCCACATCTTGCCGTAGTCGGCTTCGCCGTGCATGACGGTGGCGCGTTCCAGATGTGGCTCGACCCAGCGCAGCGGGTCGGCCATCGGCACCTGCAACACGAGAATCTGGTCATCACGCAGCGGCTCTTCAGGAATGCGGTGGCGGGTCTGGATCACGGTGGCCGCCGCTGTGTCAACCGTCGTCGTGATGCCGGTGGTGCGCGTGATCAGTCGGCGGAGATTGACCGCATTCACACTCTCGTCATCCCCCTGGTCGATGACCTTGAGCGTGTCGTCGGGCGTGACCAGTGCCAGGGTGATCTGGAGGCCGCCAGTGCCCCAGCCGCGCGCGATCGGCAGATCGCGGCTGGCGAAGGGGACCAGGTGTCCGGGAAGCGCCACTGCCTTGAGCAGGCTGCGCCGGATGGCGCGTTTGGCATCTTCGTCAAGCAAGGCGAAGTTGTACAACTGGTCGATGTTCGCGCTCATCGCTGCTCCTCCAGCGCCTGATCGACCAGTTGTCCGAGACGGGAGGCGCGTTCGGCGTGATGATCGCGGGCGCGGTCGAGAACGCGCAGATCGGCCTCGAAGGTGACGTAGTGCGGCAGCTTGAAATGGGCGACGAAGCCGCTCGCTTCGATGCCATCGCTGTGCAACAGGACAAACTCCTCATCGGCGGCGGGACCGGACTCGCCGCTGAGACTGCCGATGCGCGCCTGTGTCAGCACACTGTCGAGGATCGCCATGCTCATAACCTTGAGTTCGCTCTGGCCGAAGGCAAAGCCGTAGCCAACGTTGAAGCGCGGCGGTTCGGCGCTGTTGACGACGCTGTGCGCTTTCGAGGCCACCTCGGCTTCGGTGGCTTCGATCTCGCCGATGGTGATCGGTTCGCCAGTGAGCGGATGCGCCACCTGGATGGGCAGGTAGCCATAGCGCAACTCAACCAGCGTCGGGTGCGCATCGCCATAGCCGCGCACGCTGCTGTACGCCAGGCTCATCAGGCTGCCAGTGTCGGCCTGCGCCATCGCCTGCAGGCGCGCACTGCGCGGGCAGGGGAAGGTGAGCGGTTCGCGGGTGATGTCGAACGGCGCTTCGCGCGCCAGGTCGGGCGGTACATCGACGATTATCCGCTCCTGCCGCATATAGTCGGCCACTTTGGGGAAACGCCCGACCTCGCCGGGTCGCTGACCGCCAATGGCAACCAGCGCCTCGTAGCGTTCGGCGGCGCGGACAACGACGCTCATATCTTCGTTGGCAAGCGCGGGCTGAAGGAGCCGGATCAGATAATCAGTGGCGGGACCGAGCATCTGTCCGCCGGGAATGTCTTTGAACGATGCCGAAATGCGGCGCAGGCACATCATCTCGCGTCCCGAAACCGGCAGCGACGCCATCACCCGCGGCAGCGTCGTGCGGTAGGCGCGGAGCAGGAAGGCGGCTTCGATGCTGTCGCCTTCAGCCTGCTTGACCGCCAGCGCCGCCAGCAGCGGCGCGTAGAGCGCGCCCTCGTGCATCGCTCGACTCACCGCGTGGCGGAGCTGGTCGCGGATCTGCGGCAGGTGCAGCGGCGTACTGCCCCCCATCAATCGCAGGCACTCGACCAGTTCCTCGGCGCGAGCAACGGCTTCAGCGCCGCCGCGGACGGCTACATATCCCATAACATCCTCGCAAGTGCGCGCCTCCTGATAGATCGATCAACCAGACATTGAACCATCTTGTCCACAGTGACCGTCGCGCGGTTGGCGCTGGCTGAGCCCGTCGAAGCCAACGCCAACCGCTCCACAGTCGCAGGCTTGTTTGTCCAGGTTCAGGTTGATCTTCCTATAAGCTGCGGGCTAAAGCCCTCGCTCAGGACATGGAAGCCCCGAAGGGGCTTTCACGATCTCAGTCAGGGCTTATGGACTTTGAGAAAAATCCGTCATTGCCCGGTCTAGCCCGCGAAGGCGGGCTTCGCTTTCCGTAGCCCGCGACTTCAGGCGCCGGGCGGGTAGGCAGATAGTCGACAAGCCTGAGCAACCTGCGTCGTGCGCGGCAAGCCCAGACAGTAGCCCCGCCGATCGATCAGAAAGATGTCGATGCCGAGCGGAAATCGTCCACGCCGCGCTATCAGCGCCTCGAGTGCAGTCGGCGCAACGCCTGGCAGCCCAACTGTCGCCTCGCCAGCGATACCCGGACCAGTCAGGCGCAGCATGGCGCCACCAGCAACGATCTCCGGCACGCACAGAAACGCGGTGCAACTCTGTTCGGGGCAGAGGAGCGTCCCTTGCTTCAGTGCGCCGAGCAGGACTGCACCCGCCGGATCGTGGAGGAGCGCGAAATCCGCCGCTTCCGGCGCGACCGGGTGGGCATTGCTGCGGAGCGCTATCCAGCGCGTCAACGGATGATCGACGGACATCCACGTTTCGCCGGCTGCCTGCGCGAAACTGACCGTCTGATCGAGCAGGCTCATGCACGCCGCAACGGCGGTCGGATTCGGCGGCGTTCCGTCCGGCAATCGCGGCAGATCAGCCAAGGGAAACACAGGCAACTGCCCGACCCTGCCGGGGCGTGCCAGACAATCGAGCAGCACACGAAAAGTGCGCCCGTTGAACAATTCGAGCGGCGTGGGTGGTGCAGCAACAATCGTGGTCATGGTTCAGTCAGAATGTCTCAAACTCGACCCGCGTCGCAGCGGCGGCGGCAAAGCGGCGTTCGCGGGCGGCGCTGAGCGTGCGACCCAATTCTGCAATGCGCGGGCGCAGATCGGCGTGCGGATCGCCCGGCATACGCAGAGCAGCATCGAGGACCGCCAGGGCTGTGGCATGATCGGGGTTATTGCCAATCACCATACCAAAGCCGAACTGACCGTTGAGTTCCAGCCGCGTCTCGGTGACCAGAATTTCACCGGCATTGAAGACAGTTTCCGCGACGCCGTCGATCATCCGCAACTGCACCAGAACACAGCGCGGCCCGCTAACAAACGTGATGGCGCTGCGGTCGTACCGCGCCAGCGCCTGTTCCGCCAGTTCACAGACCAGATGCGGCGGGCTGCAACTGAGAATGTGTGAGACAGTCCAGATGCCCATTGTACGTATCGACAACCTTTCGCACCGTGCTTGCCTCCGACGATCAGCGTTGGCTGAGCCTGTCGAAGCCAACGCTGATTGCACGACGGTCGAGGGGTGGTTCAAGGCGCAGGCGAACTGAATCTAGCGTGTCGCGCCAACCGTTTCCTTCAAGCGTGTCGCCCCCCATTCGAGCAGAATGGCGAAGATCAGCACTGCATAGGTAAAGATGCCCAGTTCACGGAGATCGAGATAGAACGAGCTGGCCATGAACATATCGTAACCAATGCCGCCAGCGCCAGCAGTCGCCCCCATCGCAATCGCCACCGAGAAGTTAATCTCGAAACGCACGAATGTCCACGAGAGGATCGCCGACGCCGATGAGGGCACGACCGCCTGAAACACCGTCTGCCACCAGTTGGCGCCGCTGGCGCGGAGCGCTTCGAGCGCGCCTTCATCGAGTTCCTCGAACGTCTCGGCATACGCCTTGACCAGATAGCTGATCGAATGGAACGTCATGCCAATGACAGCCGCCGCCGCGCCCAGACCAACAGTGACTGCAAAGAAGAGTACCCAGAGCACCGTTGGCACAGCCCGCACGAACGCCATAACCGCTTTGACCGCATCAGTGACGCGACGCGGCGCCAGGTTTTGCGCAGCAAACAATGCGAAAAAGAAAGCTGGCACAGCCCCGAACACTGTCGTGAGCAATCCGAGCCCCACAGTGACCATTAGTTCTCTGAACAGGTCGAACCAGCTCAGATTCTTGAGCCGCGCTTCAAACAGCACAACTCGAAAATTAGCGAGCATATCGCCGAACGCGGCGAAGAATTCCACATTGCGCGCGTCAATCGTCACTAACCCATAGAGAGTCAGGACAGTGAGCGTCAGCAGCGTCACCTGAATAACAATATTGGCGCGGTTTCTGGGCCGCACCTGAATGCGGCGGGATGGAATCGTCGCTTCCATCAGAGGATCGTCCTTCGAATAGCGTTCGATACGGCTTCAATCAGCAGAACGGCTACAACAGTCGCCAGCACCACCAGACTCGCCGCGCCGTAGTTGAAGTTCTTGAAGTAGAGATCGAACAGAAAGCCAATGCCAGTTCCGGTGAGAATGCCCACCAGCGTTGCACTGCGGATGTTGGTTTCGATCATATAGAGCACCCAACTGATCAGTTGCGGCAGGCAGGCAGGGATGACGCTCTGACTGATGATCGCGCCATAACTTGCCCCCGTCGCTCGCAGCGCCTCTACCGAGTCGGTGCTCACCTCGTCAATTGTCTCGACCATTACGCGCGTGATAAAGCCGAGCGTAACAAAGAACAGGGCAAAGAAACCGGTGAAACCGCTCTGCCCGAACGAGAAGAGCAGAATCAGCGCCCAGACCGACACATCAATATTGCGGAAGATGCTGGCGAGCATACGCGCTGGCAGGCTGAACCAGGGATGCGGGCGCGTTGTGTTGGCGCCGAGCAGCGCCAGCCCAAGCCCAAACACCGACGCCACGCTCGACGAAGCGATCGCCATGAGCACGGTTTCTTGCAGTTTCTCCAGGATGCGCGGCAGGCGCGTCCACGCGCGCTCATCGGGAACAAAGTTGACGATGCCCCAGGCGAATGCGCGCGGAACCGCCTGCAGTCCCTGAATGACATCGAACTGCGTGAGCAGGATGCTGCCGTAGGTCAATCCGAGGATCGCTGCAAAAAAGATCGCCGATTGCACGCGCCGTCGGAGGAAAAAGGCTTCAGGCTGCATACCGCTCCTTCAGATCGAGGATGAGCTCACCGGCTTCTGAGCCATAAATCTGGTAGATCTGCTCGTTATTCAACGCCTGCGGCGGTCCGTCGTAAATCACCTGCCCGCGGTTGATGCCAATAATCCGCTCGGCGTAGTGCAGCGCAACATCGACCTGATGCAGGTTGACCAGCAAGGTAATGCCCATCGTCTGATTAATGTCGCGCAGCGTATCCATAATCACCTTCGCCGAACTTGGATCGAGCGAGGCGATCGGTTCATCGCACAGCAGCATCTTTGGCTGCTGCACCAGCGCGCGCGCAATGCCGACCCGCTGCTTTTGCCCGCCGCTGAGCTGATCGCAGCGTTTGTACATCTGTTCGCTCAGTCCAAGCGTTTCGAGAATGCGCACCGCTTCGCGCTTTTCGTACTCGGTGTACAGACCAAGGATCCCTTGCAACGTATTCTTGTAGCCGAGCCGACCGTGCAGTACGTTTTCGATGACGCTCAGGCGATTAACAAGATTGTAGTGCTGAAAGATCATCCCGATTTGGGTGCGGTGGCGGCGCAGCGCTGCGCCGCGCAATTTCGGCACGCTGACGCCGTCAAAGCGAATATCGCCGCTGCTGACGTCAATCAGCCGGTTGATGCAGCGGAGGAGCGTCGATTTCCCGGCGCCGGACGGACCAATGATCGCCACAAATTCTCCGGCTTCCACCGAGAAGGCGACCGAATTGAGCGCCAGTGTCTCAGATCCGTAGCGTTTGGAGACATTCTCAATCTCTAGCAGGCTCATGCGCCCTCTCTATGTTGATAATAACATTAGTTCTGATACATAAGTATCAGAACCAATGCCGCCGTCTAATGTCTGATCAGCGCAACGCCCGGATAGGATCGAAGAACGAGTCCTCGACTACCAGGAAGCGCTCATCCTTCGTCTTGCGGAAGAGCGGCTTGAAGCCCGCGTCGATCTCCGCCTTGGTTGCGAAGATGCGCGGATTGTTCGCAACTTCGTCCGAGGTCAGCTTGTCCTGCAGGCGCTTAATCTCGTCGGCGCTGAGCATGTTGCTATTTGCCACAAAGGGAGCGTTGATCACCGGAGTCGACGAGATGATGACGAACTCAGCGCCAGGGAACTTGTCAAACGGTTCAGCAGCATTGTCCAATACGCGATAGACGGCGCCGGGCTGATTCTCCTGACCTTCGACCAGTTTGACATAGTTGCTGACACAGGCATCACAGAACGAAGCCACATCCGCTTTGCCCGACAGCAGATTGACTGCTGCGCCTTGATGCGAGCCGCCGAACTGCACCTCGCTAAAGAATTTGTTCGGACCGCCTTCAATCAACTCGTCAGTGGTAAGGTTCTTCCACTTTTCTTGCTGACTGAAGTACTTCACGATATTCGCAGCCGGTACGCGGAAGCCGGACGTAGACTGAGCGGAGACGAAGGAGAAACGCTTTCCCTGAATGTTATCAATCTTGAAAACGCCGTTCTCCTGGTAGTTCCCTTCCTGCCCGCGCGCAACCGCCAGCCAGCTGTAGTAGACGGCGGTCTCCTTGCGGCCATCGGCGCCGCTGGGGATCACCAATGGCACCACCTTCGGATTCTTGTCGCGCGCCTGCACGTATGCTTCAGCGCCGAAGAAGCCAAGATGAGCAGTGTTATTTGCCAGCGCTTCGACTGCAATCAGATAGTCTGTGGTGGTCCGATGTTCAACCGGTCGACCTAGCGTTTCGCCAACGACGGCGCCGATGGCATCACGAGCATCCTTGAGCTCGGCGCCCGACTCGTTGGGCAGCCATACGATGATGATGGGCGAATTCGGATTTGTAGCAGCGCCGCCGCCAGTGGTTCCGCCGCCGGTGGTTCCGCTGCCGCCGCCGCACGCCGCTGCTATCAGCGCCAGTGCAGTAATGACCAGTAGAAGTCGAAAAGACCTCATAAGTGAACCCCTCCTTGCAGACGTCTTCGACGATGCCAGTGCATCGTCTGCAGCAGTCTAAGCAACGCGGATTATGAAACGATGATGTCCATGTGAACGCCTGACTAAGCACGAGTAAAGGCGCCGCAAAAAATGACAAATTATATAAGACTCCTATCCTCATATTGTCATTTGTTTGAAAGTGACATCCTAAACCGGTTATGCTATAATCCTTAATAATACAAGTTCGCCTTGGTGCGATGATCGTCCCGGCTGTTGTTTGTATCGCGTGATGACGCGCACCAGACTGTGTGTTATCGCGTGCTGCAAAACAGCAGCCGGGTTTCTTTGTCGAGGGTCTATGCGGATTTTGATGTTGTCCTGGGAGTACCCGCCGCACCTGATTGGGGGCCTGGGGCGCCACGTGACTGATCTGACCGATGCGCTGGCGCAGACCGGCGTTGAGGTTCATATTGTCACTCCAAATCTCCACCACGGTGACAGCTATGAACTTACCGCTCAAGGCGTTCACGTGCACCGGGTGGCTGTTCCGCCAATTGCTGATCGCACATTCTTCCCGCTCACGCAGGAACTGAATGTTGCGCTGCGGAATGCCGCGCTCGATCTGCACCGTCGAGTCGGCGGATTCGATCTGATCCACGCACACGACTGGCTGGTTGCCCCGGCGGGCATGACGCTCAAGCGTTTCTGCCACCTGCCGCTGCTGGCGACGATCCACGCGACGGAACGCGGGCGGCAACAGGGGCATCTGACGACCGACCTCTCGGTTCAGATTGATCGTCTGGAGCGGTTATTGACGAGCGAGTCGATCCGGGTGATTGCCTGTTCGCACTTCATGGCGCACGAAATACACGCTGCTTTTGATGTGGCGCGTGAGAAGATCGATGTCGTTCCGAATGGCGTGGTGGTCAGGCCGTCCCCGTTTGAAAACGATGAGGATCGGCTGGCTTTTCGTCGCCGCTTCGCGCGTGATGATCAGCCGCTGGTGTTTTCGGTCGGGCGGATTGTGTACGAAAAGGGATTACACGTCCTGATCGATGCCTGGTCGCAGGTGCTGACGCAGTTCCCGCAGGCGCGGCTGGTGATCGCCGGCGCTGGCGGCTATCTCGATGCGCTGCGTGAACGTACACACGCTGCGGGTCTGACGGATTTCATTCTCTTCACCGGTCGCATCAGCGATGAGGATCGCGACCGATTGTACCACGCGGCGGACGCTGCGGTATTTCCGTCGCTCTATGAGCCATTCGGCATTGTGGCGCTGGAAGCGATGGCGGCGAAATGCCCGGTGGTCGTGTCTCATACCGGCGGGCTTGCTGAGGTGGTGAAACTGCACGAAACGGGGCTGACGGTCTACCCCAACAATGTGGACTCGCTTGCCTGGGGCATCCGGCATACGCTGGCGCATCCCGACTGGTCACGGCAGCGTGCAGCAAATGCATTCCACGAGGTTTGCACCCGCTACAACTGGCGCGCCATCGCGCACTCAACGCTGGATGTCTACCGGCGGGCACGTGAGGAATGGCGCGAGGCGCAGCGCGATACCCGCGCGGTTACGGCGTTCCAATTTGCGGGCGTGTATGGATTGTAGAGACGTTGCGATGCAACGTCTCTACCACGGGATTGACGGTTATTTCTGCTCCTCCAGCACCGCCTGCGCCGCGGCGAGTCGGGCGATGGGGACGCGGTACGGACTGCACGACACATAGTCCAGCCCGACGCGGTGGCAGAACTTCACGCTCTCCGGCTCACCGCCGTGCTCGCCGCAGATGCCGGTCTTCAGATTGGGGCGGGTGCTGCGCCCGCGCTCGACGCCCATCCGCACCAATTGCCCGACACCCTCCTGATCCAGCACCTCGAACGGGTCGTCCTTCAGCAATTTGCGCTCGACATAGAGCGGGAGGAATCGACCAGCATCGTCACGGCTCATGCCGAACGTCATCTGCGTCAGGTCATTCGTGCCGAAGGAGAAGAACTCAGCGATGGTCGCAATCCTGTCAGCAGTCAGTGCAGCGCGCGGCACTTCGATCATGGTGCCGAGCAGGTAGTCAATCTTCTGCCCAGTTTCCGCCATGACCCCCTCGGCGACACGGCGCACGATGTCGCCCTGCATCCGCAGTTCGCTTACATCGCCGACAAGCGGGATCATGATTTCGGGATGCACCTTGATGCCGCGCGCCTGGCAGTTGGCTGCGGCGTGGAAGATAGCGCGCGCCTGCATCTCGGTGATTTCCGGGTATTCGATGCCCAGGCGGCAACCGCGGAAGCCGAGCATTGGGTTCGCCTCGCGCAGACCTTCGACCTTGGCTTTGAGATGTGCGGGATCGATGCCCATCTTGTGCGCCAGTTCCTCAATCTCGCGGTCGCCGTGCGGCAAGAATTCGTGGAGCGGCGGATCGAGCGTGCGGATGGTCACCGGCAATCCATCCATAACCTCGAAGATAGCTTCGAAGTCTCCTTGCTGGAGCGGCTCGATCTTTGCCAGCGCCTTGCGCCGTTCCTCGGGTGTGTCCGCCACGATCATCTCACGCACGGCGTCGATGCGGTCGCCTTCGAAGAACATGTGCTCTGTACGGCACAGACCAATGCCTTCAGCGCCGAAGAGCCGCGCCATCCGCGCATCGGTCGGCGTGTCGGCATTGGCGCGCACTCCCAGACGGCGCGCTTCATCCGCCCAGCTCAGGAATGTGGTGAAGTAGCCGTAGAGCTTCGAGTCCTCCGGCTTCATCTGGCCGCGAATCACCTGAATGACCTCGGCTTCCTGCGTCTCGACCTGACCAGCATAGACCCAGCCGGAGTGACCATCGACCGTGATCCAGTCGCCGTCCTTCAGAGTGATATTGGCGCCATGAACGTGTACTGTGCCAGCCTTATAGTCGATTTCCAGATCACCACAGCCACAGACGCAGCACTTGCCAAGCTGACGCGCCACGACCGCCGCGTGGCTGGTCAGGCCGCCGCGCGCTGTCAGAATTGCCTGTGACGCAACCATGCCGTGAAAATCTTCCGGCGCCGTCTCGGTGCGCACCAGAATGACGTGCTCACCTCGCTCGGAGCGAGCCGCTGCTTCGTCGGGGTCGAGAACGATACGACCCTGGGCAGCGCCGGGACCGGCGGCCAGACCGCGCGCCAGCTTCGTGGCATGCTCGGCGGCATCGGGGTTGACGATCGGGAAGAGGAATTGATTGAGCATTTCCGGCTGGACGCGGCGCAATGCGGTGCGCCTGTCAATCAGCCCTTCGTTGACCATATCGACGGCGATCTTCACCGCCGCCATGCCGGTGCGCTTGCCGTTGCGCGTCTGGAGCATCCAGAGCTTGCCGCGCTCGATGGTGAACTCGACGTCCTGCATGTCCTTGTAATGCCGCTCGAGCATCTTGGCGATTTCGGAGAACTGCTGGTAGACCTCAGGCATCTCCTCGCGCAGTTTGCTGAGCGGCTTCGGCGTGCGAATGCCAGCGACGACATCTTCGCCCTGCGCGTTCACCAGGTACTCGCCGTACAGTTCGTCGGCGCCGGTTGCCGGGTTGCGGGTGAAGGCGACGCCAGTTGCGCTATCGTTCCCCATGTTGCCGAAGACCATCATCTGCACGTTGACGCCGGTGCCAAGCGTGTCGGGGATTTTATAGACGCGGCGGTAATCAACAGCGCGACGGCCCATCCAGGAGTTGAACACGGCAGTGATGGCCATGCGCAACTGCTCGTATGGATCTTCGGGGAAATCAACCCCCGTATCCTCCTTGATAATCGCCTTGAAGGTTTCGGCGATCTGCATCAGTTCTTCGGCGGTCAGATCGGTATCCTGGCGATCCTTACCCTTCGCCTCATTCATCACGTGCTCGAACTTCTCGCCATCGACGCCAAGGACGATCTTTCCAAACAGTTGGACGAACCTACGATAGGCGTCAGCAGCGAAGCGCGGGTTGTTGGTCAGTCGGGTGAGCCCTTCGAGCGTTTCTTTGTTGAGACCAAGGTTGAGGACAGTATCCATCATGCCGGGCATCGACTCGCGCGCACCGGAGCGAACCGACACGAGTAGCGGATTGTTTGGGTCACCGAACTTCTTGCCGACCTGATCTTCGATCACTTTCAGCGCTTCGAGGGTCTGCTCCCATAACCCCTCGGGGAACTGCCTGCCTCTGGCGTAGTATTCGTTGCACGCTTCGGTGGTGATGGTAAAGCCGGGAGGAACGGGGACGCCAGTGCGGGTCATCTCAGCCACACCAGCGCCTTTGCCACCGAGGAGATCGCGCATCGACGCATTACCTTCGGTGAAGAGGTAGACCCATTTCTTGGACATAATGTTTCCCCCTTGTCGAAAACGCCTGTGTTCCGGCAGGTCGCGGACGCAAAAAAGGGTGCGGAGTATATGTTGCATCGCAACCTCGAGAACTATATAAGATGTTACCTCAGTATGAAGAAATATGCAACGGGCGTAATCGCGGGAAGAGCGGAAGGAATATGTACAAATGGTTGAGAACCGAGAACTGATGGGGTTAGGGGGTACGAGAACCGAGAACTGAGAACCAAGAACCCGGAATCAGAAGCCAAAATTTAGGAGGATCTTTCCATCTTCCGCCTTCGCACCTTCCAACGTTCAACGTTCAACACGAAACGTTCCCGCCTCCAACCTTCCCGCGTGCTACTCTCGCGCCTCGTGCCTTGCGCCTCTAATTCCTCACCCAGAGGCACAAAGGCACAGCGATACCCGGAACCGCTCCCGCACACCTCGCGCCTCGCGCCTCGCGCCTCTCACCCCTCGCCTTGCGTCTCTCGCCTCGCGTCTCGTGCCCCCTGCCTCACGCCTTGCGTCTCTCGCCTCGCGCCTCTCACCCCTCGCCTTGCGCCTCGCGCCTCGCGCCTCTGATTTCTCACCCAGAGGCACAAAGGCACAGCGATGCCCGGAACCGCTCCCGCACACCTCGCGCCTCGCGCCTCTCACCTCGCGCCTCTCACCCCTCGCCTCTCACCTCGTGCCTCGCGCCTCTCACCTCGTGCCTCGCGCCTCGCGCCTCGCGCCTCTCACCCCTCGCCTCTTGCCCCTCGCCTCGCGCCTCGCGCCTCTCACCCCTCGCCTCGCGCCTCGCGCCTCTCATCTACTTTCTCAACCGCGGATCAAGGGCGTCGCGCAGGCCGTCGCCGACGAACGAGAAACTGAGCATGATCAGGGCAATCATGAGGGTGGGAAGCAATCCCATATGCCAGTAGACGCGGATATAGGCGAACGAAGCGCCGACCATTTTGCCAAGGCTGGCAGTCGGCTCATTGATGCCGAGTCCCAGGAAACTAAGACCGGCTTCGGTGAAGATGGCAGTGGGAATGCCGAGGGTGACAGCGATGATCAGGGGAGTGAGCGCATTCGGCAACAGGTGGCGCCAGGCGATCTGGAAGGGCGGGATGCCCAGGGCGCGCGCAGCTTCGATGAACTCTTTTTCGCGCAGTGAAAAGAGTTGGGCGCGGGTGAGGCGGCAGATATCGACCCATCCGATCAAAGCAATGGCGATAATGACGTTGAACAGGCCGCCGCCGAAGATTGAGATCAGAAACAAAGCGAACAACAACTGCGGGATGGCAGTGAACAGTTCAACGGTGCGCATCACAAAGAAATCGACCCATCCCCCCAGAAAACCCGCGCACAGCCCCAGAGTCGCACCAATGACCAGGGCGATCGCCTGCACCGAGATGCCGACGATCAGCGACGTGCGCACGCCGTGGATCAGGCGCTTCAGCATATCGCGCCCGACATCGTCGGTGCCCAGGATGTACCCTGCCTCGCCAGGGAACTTGCGTGCGTCGATGGGGCGGGCAAAGTTCGGTTGCGGCGCGAGAACGTCGGCGAAGATGCCGATGAGCACCAGGACCCCGACCACAATCAGCGCCCCCATCGCCAGTTTGTTCTTCGAGAAGCGGATGGCGGCATCGCGCCAGAGATTGCTGGGCGGGCGCGAAATGATGGGATCAACACTAGTGACGGCATCTTTCGAGATAACTGCACTCATGGCACGCTCGTGTCTCGGTTCAGGTCAGTTTCACCCGCGGATCGATGAGAGTATAGAGCAGATCAGTGATCAGGTAGACCAGTCCCCAGAGGACGGCAATCAGCAGCACCAGCGCCATGATCATCGGGTAGTCGCGGTCGAGGACGCTTTCGACGAAAAATTTGCCCAGCCCTGGTACACGGAACATGGTTTCGACGAAGATGGTGCCGGTGATCAGGTCAGGAATGCGGGGACCAAGCACTGTAATGATCGGAATGAGCGCATTCTTGATTGCGTGGCGCATCACAACCATGCGTTCAGCCAGCCCTTTGGCGCGCGCCGTCCGAATATAATCCGCCGTGAAGACATCAACCAGGCTGGCGCGGGTGTAGCGGGTAGCAATGCCCATCGGACCCAATCCCAGCGCAATCATTGGCATAATGATCTGCCGCCAGTCCTCCCCCCACCCGCCGAGCGGCAACCACCGCAACTCAACCGCAAAAACCAGGATCAGCCATAGCGCTATCACAAAGTTAGGCACCGTCAGCCCAAGCGTGGCAATAAATGTGACCACATAATCCAGGATGCTGTTCTGCTGGATCGCCGCCAGAATACCGAGCAGAATACCGCTGCCCAGCGCCACGACGACGGTGATGCCGCCAAGGGTGATGCTGATGGGCCAGGTGCGCCCGATCACCTGGGCGACGGTTTCAGTCGGGCTGGAGAACGAGTACCCGAAATCACCACGCAATGCGTTCGCCATGTACCTGATGTACTGGATGTGCAGTGGCTGATCAAGACCATATTTACGCAAAATATTTTCTTTTGCAGCAGGCGGTAACGGCATATTCGGCTCGTCGAACGGTCCGCCCGGTGTGGCGTGCATCAGCAGAAACGCAACAATCGACACGAGAAAGAATACAAACGCCAGCCCTGCCAGCCTTTGAGCAACATATGCAACCATACGCGACTCCTGTGGGTTAGGGGTTATGGGTTATGGGTTACGGGTTATGATCATTGATCTTCATTGATCTAACCCCTAACCCCTAACCCCTAACTCCCTAACCCCTAACCCCCAACCCCTACTTCGGCGGCGCCTTGCGATACTTGGTGACCTCGTTGCTGATATACAACGTCTGCAGCGAGTCGCTCATCGACGTGAAGCCAGGCCATTGCAGCCCGGAGAACCCTGCGATGTTCGGCTCGAAGCACTCGCCGACCACATACGGCTTGTAGATGTCGGCAACGGTGCGATGGTAGATGAAAACCGCTGGCGCCTCTTCGCACAGCAACCGCTCGGCATCCTGGAAGATCTTGATGCGCGCTTCCTGATCGGTCATCTCTGAGGCCTTCAGCACCATCTCATCGAATGTCTTGTTGAACCAGTTGTGGCGACCGGTGCTGAGCCAGACGCCAAGCATATTCGACGGGTCGAGGAAGTCAATGCCATACGACACCATGCCGAACTGGATCTGCGTCGGTTTGGCATTGAGCGCGTCCATAAAGGTCTTGAACTCTTTGTTCGAGACCTCGACTTCGATGCCGTACTCCTGTGTGATCGCCGCTGCAATCGCCGCTGCGAGCGCCTGGCGGATCTGCGGCTCGTTGCGCAGCCAGAGGGTCAGTTTGGGGAAGCCCTTTCCGCCCTCATAGCCAGCCTCCTTCAGCAACTTGCGCCCGAGTTCCGGGTCGTACCGCTGAATATCCTTCAGTCCCTCGGAGTTCGACCCCGGAAAGCCGGGCATCAGGAACGAGTACGCCGGGATGCCCTGGGTTGGCGTGATGATCGTCTTGATCAGCGTATCGCGGTCGATAATGTGGCTGAACGCCTGGCGCACCCGCACATCGTTGAACGGCGGGTTCTGGCAGTCGAAGAAGAGGTAGTCGGTGCGGAAGTCGCCTGCCGTCAGACGCACCTGCTTCGACAGTTCAGGGTCGCGTGCGATGATTTCGTTGTCGGCGGTCTGCAACTGCTCGCCGGTCACCCGGTCCACCTCGCCTGCCTGATACCCGGCGAACATCGCCTCCGGTCGCGCGGCGATCTGGATAACTCGCTCGATACGCGGGCGGTTCGTGCCTTTGTAGGTCGGGTTGATCTCGAACACGACCCGCTCGCCGGGCTTGAACTCCTTGAGCAGGTACGGTCCGCACGAGATCGTCTTTGCTGGATCGGCGGTGTAGAGGCCGGATCCGAACTCTTTCAGCTTTGCGGCGCTCAACACTTCGCTGTAGACCAGTTTCGCGGGCAGGAAGGGGGCCGGCGTTTCGGTTTCGATGACGAGCGTGTGCTTGTCCTTGGCAGTGACCCCCAGTTGTTCCAGCGGCAGTTCGCCTGCAACGCACTTGTCCCAGTTCTTGATTGCTCCTGGCGCGCTGTAGTACCAGGCGAAGTCCCATGCGTGCTTCGGGTCGGCGGCATAGCGGAAGGTCGCCACAAAGTCTTCCGCTGTCACTGGCGTGCCATCGCTCCAGACGAGGTTGGGGTCCAGGTTGAATGTCCAGACCTTGCCGGTTTCGTCGGAGGACCAGGAGAGCGCGGCGGCCGGTTGCACCTGGAAGTCTTTGTTCAGGCGCACGAGCGTATCGCCGGTCAGGTTGGTGATGCTGCCGAACCCGCCCGACTTGTAGATTGTTTCCATCTGATTCGGGCTGGTAAAGTCGGCGGTGATGTCGAAGTAGACGACAAATGCCTGATGCTCCAGGGGAGCAGCATCTGCTGGCAGGGTGACCCCAAGTGAGTTCTTCACAGCGCCAGCCGGCGCAGCAGTCGGCGCGGGCGCGGTCGTGGGCGGCGGCGTTGGCTGTACCGGCGCCAGTGTCGGGACCGGTGTCGGCGGCGGTTGAGTTGCGGGTGGCGAAGTGGGAGCAGTGGTCGTTCCACCGCCGCCACAGGCGGCGAGCGCCGCTGAACCGACGCCGATGGCGGCAGCGCGCAGGAATGCACGGCGGGTCAACCGGGTCCTGGTGTCGTTGTCCATACGCTGTCGTTCCTTTCCGTATGCTGCAATGCGGGGAATCTATCACGTTGCGTATGCGAACGCAACGTTTCCTTCACGCTGCCGCTGATACGCCGCAGCGCCAGGAACGAAGGAGAGTCTGTTCGGCAGTTGGTGGTCATGGGTACGTCAAGACTGCGCCTGTAGAGCGCATTGACGGCATCCTGGACGTCAGCAGAGTCGTGCTGGAACAACTGCTCTCGGGAACATCCGCCTGAAGTGCAGAGTGAAGAAATGATAACATTACCTGAATCGCTTGTCAACGCCGGGTTAAGGGGGGCGGTCACGAGTTGACAGCGAGCGCCGCGTTTACTGCCACCCAACCCGTCATTCCGGTCTCAGACACCGTAAGGGCGGGTCTCAGACCCGCCCTTACGCACGTTCGGGTGCACGACGTTCATAGTGCATCCGCTGTGTTCGCAACCCGTCTGACAATTCGTGCCTGGATCCTTAAGTATCGCTGCGGACTCGTGGTTTTTGAATACATTTCCGCTCTCCGCTCGTCCGTCCGGCGGCTGAAGTCGCGGGCTACGGTTGCGAAGCCCGCCTGCGCGGGCTAGACCGGACGATACCGGGTGGTCTTCTCAAACCCTATGAGCCCGCAGCTCAGCGGGATCATTACTCCAAAAGGCGCTACATGTGCTACACTGCTCACACGTGCAACGTATGCACACAGCGGGAGCAGGTGTCGTCCTCGTTCCTTGTCTTATTCCACAGGCGCAGCAGACGTACACCGCTCGTATCAGGTTCGACTGGCGCTGATGCCGCATATGATGGGGGAAGCATGGCTCCGCAAGGGTACTACCGCTGGCCAACAATTCATGGCGACACTGTTGTTTTTGTCTGCGAAGACGATCTCTGGTCAGTTCCGGCGTCGGGCGGCGTGGCGCGACGGTTGACCGCCAACCCTGGCAGCGTCTGGTCGCCGGCGCTGTCGCCGGATGGCTCGCTCCTGGCGTTCGTCGGGCGCGATGAGGGACCAGGCGAGGTGTTCGTGATGCCTGCCGAAGGCGGCGAGGCGCGCCGCCTGACATTTCTTGGCGCAACTTTGCGAGTCTGCGGCTGGAGCCGCGATGGGCGCGAGATCCTGTTCGCCAGTTCCGCCAGCCTGCCATTTTCGCGGATGTCGTTGCTCTATGCTATCAGCGCTGATGGCGGCGAACCGCGCCTCCTGCCGACCGGTCCGGCGGTCACGATTTCGTATGGACCAACCGGCGGCGCGGTGATCGGGCGCAACGAGATTGACCCGGCGCGCTGGAAGCGCTACCGCGGCGGGCGCACCGGCGATGTGTGGATCGACCTGGACGGGACCGGCGATTGGCGGCGGTTGATTGCTCTGCCGGGCAATATCGCCATTCCCCTATGGATTGGTGAGCGCATCTATTTTGTCTCCGATCACGAAGGAGTTGGCAACCTCTATTCCTGCCTGCCGACCGGCGAGGACCTGCAACGTCACACCTGGCATCGCGAGTACTATGCCCGCTTCCCGTCCACCGACGGACGGCGGATTGTGTATCACGCCGGCGCAGATCTGTATCTGTTCGATCCGGCAACCAATACGTCACGCAAAATCGAGGTTGAACTGCACAGCCCGCGAACGCAACGGAAGCGTCGTTTTGTCGATTCGGCGCGTTTCCTTCAGAGCGTCGCCCTGCATCCCGAAGGGCACGCGCTCGCAGCGGTCGTGCGCGGCAAGCCTTTTACCTTTGGCAACTGGGAAGGCGCGGTGTTGCAGCATGGTGATCCGGGCGCGGTGCGCTATCGCCTGGCAGACTGGTTGCCCGACGGCAGGCGGATTGTAGTGGTCAGCGATGCCGCCGGTGAGGAGATGCTTGAAATCCATCCCGTCACGTTTGGCAATGGCGCACAAAAAGCGACTTCCGACGAGGCTGCCGCCTCGAACGCGCCTTTTTCTCTGTTTGACGAACCGGTGCGTCTGGAGGGGCTTGACATCGGACGCCCGATGTCCCTTGCCGTCTCACCCAAGGCGCCGCTTGTCGCAATTGCGAACAATCGAAATGAATTGTTGCTGGTCGATCTGGCGGAGCGCACCGTGCGACTGCTTGACCGGAGCCGGTATGCCTCGATGCCTGGCATTGCCTGGTCGCCGGACGGACGCTGGCTGGCGTATGGCTTCTGGGAAACACAGCAGACGTCGGTGATTAAGCTGTGCGAAATCGCCACCGGGACGATCACGCCGATTACGCGACCGGTGCTTGTTGATCGGTCTCCGGCGTTCGATCCGGAAGGCAAGTACCTCTACTTCATCTCATACCGCGATTTCGATCCGGTCTATGATGATGTGCATTTCGATCTCGGCTTCCCACGCGGATCGCGCCCCTTCCTGGTCACGCTGCGCGCCAACCTGCGCTCGCCGTTTGTGCCGGGACCGCACCCGCTCGAACAGGCGGCGCCGCAACCAGCGGATGGCGAAGCGAAGCCCGCGAACCAGGGGGGCGGCGAGCCGTCTTCTGCCGGGGGATCGGCAAAAGGAGCGACAAAATCCGAGACGACGATCAGCATTGACCTGGAAGGAATTGCGGACCGGGTTGTGGCGTTTCCGCTGCCGGTCGGGCGATACGGGCAGATTGCGGGCATTCCGGGCAAGGCGCTCTATACTGTTTTTCCGGTCGAAGGCGCACTCAGCCAGTCCTGGATGCCGGGCGAGTCCACGGCAGCGCGCGGACGCCTCGATGTGTACGATTTCGAGACCCTCAGCAGTGAGACGTTGATCGATGGCGTTTCCTCATTTCGTCTTTCGAATGACTCGAAGACGCTGATGTACCGCGCTGGCAATCGGGTGCGCGTTATCAAAGCGGGCGAGAAGCCGAAGGACAACAGCAGCGAACCGGGGCGGAAGAGCGGCTGGATCGATCTGGCGCGCATCAAACTGATGATTTCGCCGCCTGCCGAGTGGGCGCAGATGTACCGCGAAGCCTGGCGGTTGCAGCGCGATCACTTCTGGACGCCCGACATGTCGGGGGTGAACTGGCTGGCGGTCTATCACCGCTATCTGCCGCTGCTGGATCGAGTCGCCACACGCGGCGAGTTCTCCGATCTTCTATGGGAGATGCAGGGAGAACTGGGCACATCGCACGCCTACGAATACGGCGGTGATTATCGCCCGGAGCCGCGCTACAGCCTTGGGAAACTGGGCGCCGATCTGCGTTACGACGCCGAAACCGACAGTTATGTGGTCGAGCGCATCATTCGTGGCGACGTGTGGGATGAACGCGCCAGTTCGCCGCTGGCGCGCCCCGGCGTCAACATCGCGCCGGGTGATCGCCTGATCGCAGTCGGCGGTCGGCGCGTCGGGCGTGGCGTGTCGCCGCACGAGTTGCTGGTCAACCAGGCGGGGAACGAGGTCCTGCTGGCATTCATGAAAGCCGATGGGACGACCCGTGCAGTGACTGTCAGGGCATTATACGATGACACACAGGCGCGCTACCGCGAATGGGTGGAACGCAACCGCAAGATAGTGCACGATGCAACCAACGGGCGCGTCGGGTATCTTCACATTCCCGATATGCAGGCGGCTGGATACGCCGAGTTTCATCGCGGCTTCCTCGCGGAGGTGACGCGCGAAGGGTTGATTGTCGATGTGCGGTATAATGCAGGCGGCTTCGTCTCACCATTGATTGCCGAGAAACTGGCGCGCAAGCGACTGGGGTACGACATCTCGCGTTGGGGCGAACCGGCGCCCTATCCGCCTGAATCAGTTATGGGACCGATGGTGGCGATCATCAACGAGGCTGCCGGTTCCGATGGCGACATTATCAGCCATGTGTTCAAAATGATGAAGCTCGGACCGCTGATCGGCAAGCGCACCTGGGGCGGCGTGATCGGCATTCGTCCGCGCGACACGCTGATCGACGGCGGGGTGACGACCCAGCCTGAGTTTTCCTTCTGGTCAGCGGAAGCTGGCTGGCAACTGGAAAACCACGGCGTCGAACCGGATATCGAAGTCGAGATGCGCCCGCAGGATTATGTAGCAGGCGCTGACCCGCAACTTGAACGCGCCATTGCCGAGGTGCTGCGCCTGATGAGCGACAACCCGCCCCGGCTGCCGGAGTTCGGCGAGCGACCGCGCCTGCCGCTGCCGGGAGAAGAGCGTGATGAGGAAACGCTCGGACGCTGACCGTGGGACAGGCTGACGCATTCGTTTGACGGAACCACAGAGGCGCAGAGAACACAGAGCGTAGATTATTCGTGTCCTTGCTGACGTGTATGCGCCAATGCATTCGTTTGCCTGTCAGCACAACCACAGAGGCACAGAGAACACAGAGGGACCCATTCGTTTATTCGTTGACCCATTCGTTTATTCGTTGACCCATTCGTTTATTCGCTGACCCATTCGCTTATTCGTTGACCCATTCGTTTATTCGTTGACCCATTCGTTCATTCGCTATGCCAGGCATTTCGTTCGATCGCGCAGTCGATTACTACGACGCAACCCGCGGCTATCCGCCAGGCGTCGCAGAACGTTTGCGAGATGCGATTGTTGCCGCGCTTCGGCTGACCCGGCACGCGCGCTTGCTCGAAGCCGGCGTTGGAACAGGACGAATTGCGCTTCCCTTCATTGAAGCAGGGTATTTCTATGTCGGCGTCGATCTCTCACGACGCATGATGGGACAACTACGCCAGAAACTTAATGGGCGAACTCATCAAGCGCACCTGATATGCGGCGATGTCATGCGGCTGCCCCTGTCCGATGCTGTGTTCGATGCCGTAGTGATGGTGCACGTGCTGCACCTGGTGGAGGACTGGCGGCAGACGCTGAACGAAGCGCGGCGTGTATTGCGTCCGGGAGGCGCCATCGTGCTTGCCAGCGATGAGCGCGATGGGCAAGACGGCGATCCCCCGACGCCGCGCACACAGGTGCAGAATGCATGGTCGGCGATCCTGGACGAACTGAACGTTCCACCGGAGCAGCGACGGGACGGTGCGCCGCACAGTCTGGACGAACGGTTTCAAGAGCATCTCCAGACGCTTGGCGCTGTCGTGGAGCGTCTGACGCTGCTCACCTACCGCCAGCATCCACAGACGGTGCGTTCTGTAGCGCGGCGGTATCAGGATCGGATGTACAGCAGTTGCTGGATGTTGCCGGACGATATTCACGCGGAGGCGGCGCAGCGATTACAGCGCTGGGTCGAGAACCATCCCGATCCCGACGCGGTGCACGAGCCTCCGGCGCGGATCGATGCCATGATTGCGCGGTGGTATTAGAGATTTCTCGGAGCAGAAAAAAATGGAGGGCATACGCCCCCCCTTCGCCTCTTCGTGGAGGTTGCAATGTCACTTCTCGCTGCGCCCGGTAGGCATCGTGTTGACATGGAGCAGCGCGTAGAGCGGGCAAAAACCGGTGACGGCGCTGACGATCAGCAACACTGCAATGACCGTGAGCACAATCTGCCAGATGCCGGTGAGACCGAAAAAGCCGAACAGGAACATCAACAGACCGACGCCGAGGCGAATGTCGCGATCAAAGACGCTTTCATTGACAGGCAGCACGATGTCCCCCTTCCAGGATGTTGTAGATTGGCGGTAACCTTGTGCGGTTCATCACAAAGAACCGACGGCTCTAGTATACACATCCTGATGGAAGTGTTGTAAAATTCTTCACAATCTCAAGTGGTGATCTCTTAACCAAAGGAAGGACTATGCACGACACAATCGTTTTCACCCGAGGCGTTCCGCCGACCGAAGCATTTCCGACGGCGCAGATCGCCGAATGTCTGGCGACGGCGGTCGAGTCAGATGCCGCTGTCGTATTGCAGTACGGTCAGCAACCCGGCTACGCGCCGTTGCGGTCGCTGCTCGCCGCCGAGTACGGCGTCAGAGACAATGAGATTATGGTCGCTAACGGATCGTTGCAACTGCAAGATCTGCTGGCGGCGCACCTGATTCGCCCTGGCGCAACCGTCCTGACGGAGCAACCCAGTTATGACCGCGCCATCACAACGTTTCGGCGTCGCGGCGCGCGGGTTGTCGGCATTCCACTCGAGGCGGACGGTCTCGACGTGGCGCGCCTGGAAGCCGAGGTCAGACGCCAGACGCCAGCGTTTCTCTACACCGTACCCGACTTCCAGAACCCGGCTGGCGTCACCACATCGCTGGAGAAGCGGCGCGCCATCCTGGAGATTGCTGAACGGTACGGGTTCTGGGTCATCGAAGATATTCCCTACCGCCTGCTGCGCTACCGGGGGGAAAGCGTGCCCATGATGCGCGAGATCAACCCGAGCCGGGTGATCACCATCACGTCATTCAGCAAACTCCTCAGCCCCGGCATGCGGGTCGGATATATGGTTGCGCCAGCGTCGCTGGTGGCGGCAGTGACGAAGGAAGGCGAGAACACCTATCTGTCGCCAGTGCTGCCGACGCAGGCTGCGGTTGCCGAGTTCGTGCGGCGCGGCTGGATGGCGCCGAACATCGAGCGCCTGAAGGAACTGTACCGACCGCGTTGGGAGGCGATGATGAGCGCTGTGCGACGGTATCTGAAGGGCGTCGTCGCTTCTGAACCGGATGGCGGCTTCTTTGTCAGCGTCACGCTTCCGGCGGATGCCAACACCCGCAACCTGGTCGCCCGCGCGAAGGAAATAGGGCTGGTGCTGACCGAAGGACAGGCGTTCTTCGCCGATCCCGACGAAGGTCCGGCGCCGGACGGCGAACGCTTCGTGCGCCTGCCGTTCTGCGCTGTGACGCCGGAGCAGATCGATGAGGGCATGCGGCGCCTGGCGTCGCTGCTCTAAAGACAGTTGGGGCACGGCAGTTGGGGCACGGCGGTTGGGGCACGGCGGTTGGGGCACGGCGCGCCGTGCCCCAACCAGACCTGATCGGGATCAACCACCCCCCAACCGCCGCTGATCGGGAGCGGCGGCGCCTCAACCGGCGCGCCGTGCCCCAACCAGACCTGATCGGGATCAACCACCCCCCAACCGCCGCTGATCGGGAGCAGCGGCGCCTCAACCGGCGCGCCGCGCCCCAACTGGACCTGATCGGGATCAGCCTCGCTCCAACCGGCGCGCCGCGCCCCAACTGGACCTGATCGGGACAGCCTTGCCCCAACCGGCGCGCCGCGCCCTAACGAACTTCAGGACGGTTCGTTGTTGACCGCGAGCAGATACCCTTTCCCGCGCACATTGAGGATATAGCGCGGCGAACTGGGGTCGGGCTCCAGTTTCTGGCGCAGGTGATGGATGTGGGGTTTGATCAACTCACCCGCCTCAAGGTCGCTGGCGTCGTACCCCTGAGCGCACTTGACCAACTGGCTGTACGACAACATCGTGCCAGCATGCTCTGCGAGGCAGAGCAGCACCCGGAACTCGGTTGGCGTCAGCGCCAGTGTGCGCCCGCCGAGGGTAGCGACCTGGCGCCAGGTATCGAGTTGCAACTGACCGATAACAATTGTGCGCTCAGCCTGCGTTGCCGGAGGCGTCTCGACCGTTGCGGAGACGGAGCCGCGCAATTCCTGAACCGCCGCATCGACAGCATTCAGCAGAGCGCGCCGTCGCTGCTCGGCAGCATGCGCCTGCAATGCCGCTCGAACGCGCTCAAGCACCTGCGACGGCTCGGTGTTCTTCAACAGATAGTCGAAGATGCCGTGACGCAACCCTTCAATGGCGGTTTCGAGCGAACCATGCCCCGTCAGGATAATGATAGCAGTATCAGGATGACGGGCGCGGGCGGCTGCCACGACCTGCATCCCGTCAACGCCAGGCATTTTGAGATCAACGATCAATAAATCGAATGTCTGCTCGTCGAGGAGCGCGATGGCTTCAGCGCCGCTGGAAGCAGTCGTCACCTCATAGCCAGCGCGTGTCAGCATTGCGCCCAGCGTCAACCGAATGTTGGCTTCATCGTCAACCAACAGTATCCGCTCTGACTGGCTCATAGCATGTCCCCCCTTCACAGGCGCGCTGCGCATACGGCGCCATGAACAGATGGCGCATCTGTTCGATAGATGGTAGCACCAAAGGTGGATGGATGTCAACTCATGATTGCGAACCGGAAACTTTCGTCTCAAAACTATCTAGCAATTGCCCACCTTTTGTAGTATACTGAAAAAGATCGATGATCATCTTGTGATAAAATCCACAATCAGTAGTGTCAAGAGGTATGCCGACCCCGAGTGGCTCCTCCCACGCACGCAGGATGCCCATGTCGGCGGAAGCATTTTTGTTTTTGCGCAGTCCGCTGATGGGTGAGGTCGCTGGCGACCTCTAGTTCAGAAGGAGGCAGGTCAATGATCGACCAGAGCGTGCGTTCGTTGCTTGAGGGAGTGATCGACACGCCGCTTAAACTGCAACTGGTGCTCATGTTTGCCGAGCATCAGCATCTGCGCGCCACTGCTGCGCAGGTGGCAGATCGGATCTACCGTGATATCTGGAGTACGCGCGAGGCGCTGCGCGAACTGGCAGAGAGCGGGGTGCTCTCCGAAACGAACTCGCCGGATGGTCCCGTCTATGCGTTCTGCCCGGCGTGCGAACTGGCGGAACCCATTCGGCGGTTGATACACTGTTACAATGAGCCGCTGGAGCGCGACCTGATCCATCGCATGCTGCGCGAGATCGCCGGAGATGCGTCCTATCGTCGGGCGGTTCGGATGGGCATTGCTTTTGAAAGCCTGAGCTTCTAGAAGAACGGAACAGTATGTCTGAGTTGTTCAAGAAGAAGTACGACCGTACTCCTCCCGACAAGCGCGATCGTGTGCCCCCTGGTCAGTATGTCACGGAAAAGTTTCCGGTTCTTCACTATGGCGAGGTTCCAATCTATCACGATGTCGAGAAAGACTGGGACCTGCGCGTCTGGGGCGAAATCGAAGCGCCCGCGCGCTTCAGTTTTGCAGAGTTCCGCGCTCTCCCCACAATCGCGGTTACGACCGATATTCACTGCGTGACCCGCTGGAGTAAGCTTGATACCCACTGGGAAGGCGTGCAGTTCAAGGAGTTCCTCAAGCACATCCCGCCGCTCAAGCCGTCCGCCAGGTATGTGATGGCGCACTGTGAGCACGGCTTCACGACGAATGTGCCGCTCGATGTGCTGCTAGAGGACGATGCGCTGCTGGCGTACAAATATGAGGGCGAAGAGTTGACGCCGGAGCATGGCTATCCGCTGCGCCTGCTGACGCCGCGCAAGTATTTCTGGAAGAGCGCCAAATGGCTGCGCGGCATTGAGTTCATGGCTGAGGATCGCCCCGGTTTCTGGGAGCGCTACGGTTACAATAATAACGCCGATCCCTGGAAGGAAGAGCGCTACGCGGAGGAGTAGGCTTTTCCTTCATCCCCCCGACCCCCTTCTCCCGCGTGCGGGAGAAGGGGGGGTCCACTTGCAGTTGGACGTGACCGTCACCGATAGGCGCTCACACCAGATACGGTCGCAGCACGTTGCGCGCCAGCAGGAAGCCGCGCTTCACCAACTCCTCGGTTCCCTCGAACTTGCGATCCTCGTGTTCGATGCTCAGCACAAAGTCGTAGCCGACGGCGTAGAGCGCGGCGATGAACCGATCCCAGCGCACCTCGCCAAGCCCCGGCAGCCGCGGGATCTGCCATCCCATCCCGGCGGACATAACGCCGTGCGCGTACAGTCCGTCGCGGTTGATCTCCATGTCTTTGGCGTGAACGTGGAACAGGCGGTCTTTGAACTCGTATACGGCGCGCTCGTAGTCGATCATCTGCCAGACGAGGTGCGACGGGTCGAGGTTCAGGCCGAAGTTTTCGTCCGGGATGATGCGGAACATTTCGCGCCAGATCGCCGGTGAGTGCGCCAGGTTCGTGCCGCCGGGCCACTCGTCGTAGGTGAAGATCATCGGGCAGTTTTCGATGGCGATCCTGACGTTGCGGTCGCCAGCGTAGCGCACCAGCGGGGGCCAGACGGCGGCAAACTGCTCCAGGTTGTCGGGCACGTTCTTCGTCTGGTCGCGCCCGATGAAGGTGCCGACCACGCCGACGCCAAGTTTGCTGGCGGCGTCGATGACTTTCTTCAGGTGCGCATTGACCTGCGCGCGGTGATCCGGGTCGGGGTGCAGGTTGTTCGGGTAATAGCCGAGGGATGAGATCGTCAGCCCGGTGCGCGCCATCAGGTCGCGGATCTCAGCCGCGCGCGCATCGGTCAGCGCTTCGACATCAATGTGACAGACGCCAGCGTACCGTCGTTCTTTGCCCGAACCGGCGGGCCAGCAGGCGATCTCGATGGCTTCGAAGCCGTTGGCTGCGCCCCATTCGACGCATTCCTCGAGTGAGAGGTGCGGCAGCGCGGCAGTGAAGAATCCAAGTTTCATGCCAGTTCCTCCCGTGTGTCAGCGTTCAATAGTGACCCAGCGTTCCTCGCGCGCGCTGCGCAGGATCGCTTCGCCCAACAACAGTTCCTCGTGTCCATCAGCGAATGTGGGATAGTCGGGCGCGGCTGGCGGCGCGCCAGCGGCGACGGCACGGTAGACTGCCTTGTAGAGTTGCTTGAAAGTGTCCGGGAATCCCTCAGCGTGCCCGCCGGGATAGTCGGTCGTACCGCGCGCTGCGGGCAGGAGCAGCGCCGGGTCGCGCAGCAGCAACCCGCTGGCGGTCTCGCGCCGTCCCAGCCACAACTCCTCCGGTCGCTCCGAGTCCCACGCCAGCGACGAGCGTTCGCCGTCGATCTCGAAACTGAGCCGGTTCTTGCGTCCCGGACTGACTTGCGACACCGTCAGCACCCCGCGCGCCCCGCTGGCAAAGCGCAAAAGAATGCTGGCGTAGTCTTCGGTGTGGATCGGTTGCTCGACGGTTTCAGTAACGGTCACTTCTTTGCCGGTGAACGTGTCAATCGGTCTGGTCGGCTTGCGGCGCACCGGAATGAACGTCGCCATGTCGGCCATGACGGCGCTCACCTTCTCGCCGGTGATGAACATCGTCAGATCGAGCCAGTGCGAACCGATGTCGGCGACAGCGCGCAGCTCGCCGCCGAGCTCCGGCTCCAGCCGCCAGTTCCAATCCGTCGGCAGCATAAGCCAGTCCTGCAGGTACGACCCCTGGATGATGCGCGTTGCGCCGATCTCGCCCGCCTGCACCAGCGCGCGCGCGTGCTGGCAGAGCGGGTAGAAGCGGATGTTGAAGTTGACGGCGTGAACGATCCCGGCTTCGGTTGCCAGACGCAGCAGTTCCGCCGACTCGGCGGAGGTCATCGCCAGCGGCTTTTCGCAGACCACGTGCTTGCCAGCGGCGATGGCCGCTTTGACCTGCGGGAAGTGCAGGTAATTGGGGGTGGTGATGTGAACGACTGTCACGCGCGGATCCGCCAGCATCTCCTCGAAGCTGGCGTAGACGTGAAGACCCATCGCGTCGGCTTTGGCGCGGGCGCGTTCCACACTTGAGCCGACGACGCCAAGCACCGGGATGCCCAACCGGCGCAGCGCCTCAACGTGCACCACGCCGATGAACCCGGTCCCGACCACGGCGGCGGCAATCTCTGTCATAGAGCACCTCACTATCAGGAGATTGGCGACGCCTGATTTTCGCGCGACTGGCGTCGCCTGTCAAGGAGCGCAGGCGCATCGTGGTACAATCGCCGGTAGCGGATTGATTGCTCCAGGAAGCATGGCGTGTGATAGCTCACGGATTCGGACCGATTGAGACGGGTCTGGACGGATTGGAACGCACCCTTTACAAGAACTGCTGTAGTACAAGGAGACTTTCCCATGTCCGACATCTCGCTCGAGACCCTGACCTATGAACAGGTGGCGAAGACTATCGATCATTCGCTCTTGCGCCCTGAACTGACGACCCAGGAAGTCGCTGCCGGGTGCGATCTGGCGCGGCGCTACCACACGGCGTCGGTCTGCGTCAAACCGTGCGATGTGCCGCTGGCGGCGCGCCTGCTGGCGGGCAGCGACGTGGCGGTCGGCACAGTCGTCGGGTTCCCGCACGGCAGCAGCGCAACCGCCACCAAAGTCTTCGAGGCGCGCCTGGCAATCGAGCAGGGCGCCGTCGAACTCGACATGGTGATCAATATCGGCTGGCTGCGCTCCGGTCACGATAAGGATGTGCTCGAAGATATTCGCGCTGTCGTCATTGCCACCGAGGGTCGGGCGCTGGTGAAGGTCATTCTGGAAAACGCCTACCTGAGCGATGCCGAGAAGGAGCGCGCCTCGCGCCTGGTTGAGGAAGCGGGAGCGGATTTCGTCAAGACCTCAACCGGGTTTGCGCCGTCTGGCGCGACCATCCCCGACCTGATCCTGATGCGGCGCAGCGTTTCGCCGCGGGTGCAGGTGAAGGCGGCTGGCGGCGTGCGCACCCTTGATGCGCTGATCGACGTGTTGCGCGTCGGTGTGACGCGGGTTGGCGCTACCGCAACCGCCGCCATCCTCGACGAGTTCTGTCGGCGCAAGGGGTTGCCGGTGATCGGCGAGGGAGCGGCAGCGCCGATAGCGCCGGGGGCGTACTGAAAAGCTGTGACGTAGCCGTAAGGGCGGGTCTGAGACCCGCCCTTACGGCTGCGCAGAGACGAGACAGATGATAACAAACGTGGCGCTTACCGCTAGATCACGACAGCGCCCTGATTGCCGCCCCGTGCTGACTCCACGCGAATCTCCAGCGCGTATAATAGTTTGTATGACAGGCAACTCGCGTTCCATCCCGCTTTTCTGCGCTTTCTGCGGCGCGGATCTGCCTCCCGGCGAGCCGCGCTTCTGTATCGAGTGCGGTCAACCGGTTGAGCAGTTTGCGCTCAGCGCAGAGACCGTTCCTGCGGCGACCGGACCCACGGTGCGCCTGGCGAATGCGCGCACCGAACAGGCAGTGATCGGCGGCACGGTCAAACTGCCGTCGTCGGGGGCTGCGCCGCCAGGGTTGTGGTTTGCACCCGAGTTGCCCGGTCCTGATGATATTGTCGCCGTGTATGCGCCGCTGCGCGCGATTGTTGGCGGATGGAGCGGGTTGATCGAGCACGGCTGGAAGAAGTGCGGTCAGGAATGGGGGGCAGACGGAACCAGCCGCACGCTGGTGCGCTTTATGGTCGAGCGTATGTGGTTCGCGGCGCCGGGGGCGGCGCACAATCTGCGCCTGATCGTGCAGATCGGCGCTGTGGCGCATGCCGATGAGGGACGCACCCGGCGCGGGTTTCGCTACCGGATCGGCGCCGACCCGCCGATGGACGTGGCGGCTGCCCGGTGGGTCGAAGGGAATACGCCGCGTTTCGATCTGCCCGTGCCGCAGATCCAGATCATGGCGCCGCCGCGTATCGGGCGCGTGTCGGATTTTCCTGAGACTGTGCGCCGGATGAATGCGCGCGAGGCGGAAACCTGGGCGCGGCAGGGCGAAGTTCACGGGCTGTTCCGCATGCCCAACAGCGCACAACAACGCACCCCGGTCGGGCGCGGCATTCCGCTGCTGGAAGTCTCGCCGCTGGGCGCATGGCTGCGGCTCGGCGGCGCGGTTGGGCGGCTTTACCGGGTGCAGATGTTTCGTCCGCTCGTCTGCGATGCGGCTGCCTGGAAGCGTCTCAGGCAGCGTATCACTCAGGAGGCGGCGGATCTTGGTCTCGACATGAATACGGACGCGATCATCGAGTGGTGGCTTGATCGCGAAGGGTACGACGGAGCGGTATTCGAACGCAACGCGCATCCGTATGGCGGCGGTCGGGCCGTGATCGCCTTCCGCCGCAGTCAGATCGCCCTGATTGAAGGATAGGAGAAGCACACGCATGCCACGACCCAAACGCACCCGTGCTGCGCAGGCCGCTCCCGCGCCGCAGGAGGGACCGGCGCTGCGCATTGCCATGATCGCCTCGGAATGCGTTCCTTTCGCCAAGACCGGAGGGCTGGCGGACGTGGTGGGTTCGCTGCCGAAAGCGCTGCGCGCGCTGGGGCACGACGTGATTGTGATTATGCCGCTGTACGGCATGATCAACCGCGAACGCTACAATATTCGTCCCTTCCTGGCGCCAATGGGCGTCTGGATGGGCGATACCGAAGAATGGTGCGCTGTTCACACGACCACCCACGACGGCGTGCCGATCTTTTTCATCGAGTTCGAGAAGTACTTCGCACGCCCCGGCTTGTACCACGACGCCGATTACAACGATTATCTCGACAATCCGCGCCGCTTCGGGTTTCTGACACGCGCCGGGTTGCAACTCTGCATTGATATGGGCTTCCGCCCCGACATCGTGCATGCCCACGACTGGCAGACGGCGCTGGCAGGGGCGTACCTCAAAATCTGGCACTGGAACCATCCGGTGCTCGGCGGCGCAGCTAGCGTCCTGACCATTCACAATATCGCCTATCAAGGGGTGTACGATGCGTCCCACTATCCGTACCTGGGGTTGCAGTGGAGTAATTTCACCTCCGACAAGTTCGAGGATCACGGGCGGATCAATTTTCTCAAAGGCGGCATTCAGTACTCCGATATGCTCAACACCGTCAGCCCGACGTATGCGAACGAGACGCGCACTCCCGAAGGCGGGCACGGGCTGGCGATGTATCTGAACGACCGCGGCAGCGCCTACCGCGGCATCCTGAATGGCGTCGATTACACGCAATGGAACCCGGAGACCGATCCGCTCATTCCGGCGCGCTACAGCGCCAACAACCTGGCGGGCAAGGCGATCTGCAAACGTGAATTGCAATTGCGGATGGGGCTCGATCCTAACCCCAACATCCCGATCGTCGGCGTGGTCAGCCGCCTCGCGTACCAGAAGGGTCTCGACCTGCTGGCGGGCGCGATTGAGGGTCTGGTGCAGAATGCGCTGGTGCAGTTCGCCATCCTTGGCGCCGGCGACAAAGGACTGGAAGGGTACTACGGTCTGCTGCCGGTGCGCTTCCCCGGTCGGATTGGCAGTTTCATCGGGTACGACAATCAACTGTCGCACTGGATCGAAGCGGGCAGCGACTTTTTTGCCATGCCGTCGCGCTATGAGCCATGCGGACTGAACCAGATGTACTCGCTGCGCTACGGGACGCTGCCGATTGTGCGCGCAACCGGCGGGCTGGAAGATACCGTGCAGCAGTATGATGAACGCACTGGCGAGGGCACCGGCTTCAAGTTCTATGAACCGAGCGCTCACGCGGTCTACTACACCATCGGTTGGGCGATCAGCACCTACTTCGACCGACCGCACCATATGCAGCAGATGATCCAGAGGGCGATGGCGCAAGACTTCTCGTGGGAGCGCAGCGCAAAAGAGTATGTGCAGTTGTACCGCGACGCTATTGCGCGCAAACGGGGGATGTAAGCATGCTTGAACAGGTCGATCTGACGCTTTCACTCAGCAAGCGCGATTATCGTCAACGCCTTGTTGATCTTCAGATGCGCCTGTACGATATGGAACAGGCGCTGTTCGAGGCGCGCATTCCGGCG
This sequence comes from Roseiflexus sp., assembly GCA_025055265.1. Classification (GTDB taxonomy): domain Bacteria; phylum Chloroflexota; class Chloroflexia; order Chloroflexales; family Roseiflexaceae; genus Roseiflexus. The sequence goes on along the minus strand of JANWXL010000435.1, from coordinate 4,632 downwards.
CTGTTCGCCTTCGAGGGGTGGGCTGGCGCCGCCAAGGTGCGCACGATCAGCGCCATTACCCGGCGGCTTGACCCGCGCGGCCTGCGCGTTTATTCGATCACGCCGCCACGCACGTATGAGATGCAGTACCCCTGGCTCTACCGTTTCTGGCTGAAAACGCCGAGTTACGGTCAAATTGCGATTTTCGATCGCTCGTGGTACCGCCACGTGCTTGGGGAGCGCATCCATGGCGAATTGAGCGTCGCCGACTGGCGCGCACGATGTGAGGATATTGTGGCGTTCGAGCGACAACTGGCGGACGATGGCGCCGTCATCCTGAAGTTCTGGATGCACATTTCGCAACGTGAACAGGGGCGACGATTCAAAAAGCTGCTCAGCGACAAAACGACGGCCTGGCAGGTGACCGAAGAGGACCTGTGGCAGCATCGCCACTACGAGCGGGTGCGCGACGCGGTCGAAGACATGATCGCGCGCACCGACACCCCGTATGCGCCCTGGATCATCATTCCGGCGACCTGCGGACGCTACGCGCGCGTGGCAGCGTTCGAGGCGATCCTGAGCGCACTCGAAGCGCGCATTGGAAGGCGACCGGTCATTGATGTGGACGCTGAAGTCCGTGAAGAACTGCTCGACTCACGCGGCACATCCTTCCGCCGCAGTCTCGATGTGTTGCGCACCCGCGGCGCGCGCCCGATGACGGCATCTGCTGACAATGGCGCTCCTGGTGGGACGCCTGCCCGTACATCGCCGTTGCCGACCGGCATCAGCATCCTCCGGCGCGTCGATCTGAGCCAGCGTCTCGATCCCGGGAAGTACAGCCGGAAGCTCAACAAGCTGCAAGCCAAACTGCGCCTCCTCGGTTTTCAGGTCTATGTGCAAAAGCGTCCGGTCGTCGTCGTTTTCGAGGGATGGGATGCCGCCGGAAAAGGGGGAACGATCCAGCGCATCACCGAGAAACTCGACCCGCGCAGTTATGTGGTGCATGCGATTGCCGCGCCGACCGGCGACGACAAGGCGCACCACTACCTCTACCGCTTCTGGCGGCGGCTGCCGCCGCGTGGACAGATTGCCATCTTCGACCGCTCGTGGTACGGCAGGGTGCTGGTGGAGCGCGTCGAAGGGTTTGCCCGTCCTGAAGAGTGGCAGCGCGCCTATGCCGAGATCAATGAATTCGAGCGGCAACTGGTCGAGTTTGGTACAATTGTTGTGAAATTCTGGTTGCACCTCAGTCCCGAGGAGCAATTACGGCGCTTTGAGGAGCGGCAGTCGATCCCGTACAAAGCCTGGAAACTGACCGAGGAGGACTGGCGCAACCGTGAGAAGTGGCCGCAGTACGAGGCGGCAGCGGACGAGATGCTGCTGCGCACCTCGACGCCTGCCGCGCCGTGGACGATCATCGAAGCCGAGGATAAGCGATTTGCGCGGATCAAGGCGCTACGTACGCTGGTGCGGCGGCTGGAAGCGGAGTTGGGTCGGGTGAAGCTGTAGGAGCCTGCCATGCGCCTGAGCGAAGACAAAATCCGCCGGATTGCCGAGCGGTTGCATGATGAACTGGAGCAGCGCGGTCTGGTGACGTACAAAGATCCGCGCGGCGTGACGCCGGGGATGGGGCGCGCTGCGCGCGTCAAGGCGATCTACGATTTCATCGTCGCCGACCTGAAGATCGAAGAAGAAATCGATGCCGAGGTCGAGCGCATTCTGAGCACCTATTCGCGCGAAATCAAAGGCACTGAGCGCGATATTCTCTTCCGCAAGCATAAAGAAGAAGTCGCGCGCAAACGGGGGTACATCCTTTGATCTCACACAAAGGCACAAAGGCACAGAGATTGTCGCACCACGGGATGGCTTTCCTGCGACGTGCATGACTCCAATCCGTAAGAATCCGTCTCAACCCGTGCGTATCCGTGTTCTATGACATCCCATACATAGAAAACGTGCTATAATATATTGGGAACGGCGAGTTCCCCATCACAATGGGCTGGTAGCTCAGAGGTAGAGCAGCGGTCTTTTAAACCGATGGTCGTGGGTTCGATCCCCACCCGGCCCACCACCTCCACCTCTCTCGATATGACTTCCTCCACCCGAACGCCGCGCAAAAAACTCATCGAGGCGGCTTTTCCGTCTCAGGCGGTCGGCGTGGCGTCGTCCCGCGAAGCGGCAGCGTTTCTACGCTTCCCCGACACCCTGTACCGCTGGTGGCCTCATCGGTCGCTCGCACTGTGCCGTGCCGTACTGTTTGCCGCGATCATCGACGACCCTGATCAGCCGGACGCGCCCGAAGCGCTATTGCAGGCAATTGATGCCCTGCCAATCCCGCAGAATACCGACTCTGCGTGGCAGACGCTCTCCCCCGGCGAGCAGCGCCGCCAGAAAGTGCTGGGGTTCATCGAGCGCCTGGCAGAGCCGGAGAGCGTGAACGATGACCAGATTCTGAACACGGCTCGCGCGCTCGTTCGTGCTGCGGCTGGCGATAACCCTCCGCCGGTCTACGATCCTTGCGCTGGCAGCGGCAGCATTCCGCTCGAAGCGCAACGCCTGGGACTCACGGCGTATGCCTCTGATCTCAACCCGGTCGCCGCATTGATGAACCGGGCGCTGATTGAGCTGCCGCCGCGTTTTGCCGGTCTGCCGCCGGTCAACCCGGAAGCGAGCAGTAAGTGGAGAGGTGCGAGGAGCGAGAGTTCGTTCCTCCTCTCGCCTCTTGCCTCTCGCCTCTCGCCTCACTCGCCCAGAGGCGCGCACGGGCTTGCCGCCGATGTGCGCTTCTATGGGGCGTGGATGCGCGACGAAGCGCAACGCCAGGTTGGGCATCTGTTCCCGACGATCGAACTGCCTTCGCGGTATGGCGGCGGAGAAGCGCCGATTGTTGCCTGGATCTGGGCAAGCACGCTGGTCTGCCCAAACCCCGGTTGCAGCAACGAGGTTCCGCTGGCGCGCTCGTTTGTGATCGACTCTTGGAAGGACCGGGAAACCTGGGTTGTGCCGCGCATCGGCGAGCGGTATTCGCGCCATGAAGGGCAACTCCTCTTCGACCTTCAGAGCGGCAAAGGATCGCCGCCCGCCGGGACGGTCATCCGGCAGGGTGCGCAATGCCCCTTCTGCGGCAGACGCATATCGCACGACGAACTGCGCGCTGCCGGTGTCGCTGATCGGATGAGCGCGGAATTGATGGCGATTGTGGTTGATCGCGGCGAAGGACCAATCCATCTTGAGCCGTCTATCTCCTTTGGGCGCATCACGCTGCAGACGAAGCCTCCCTGGACGCCGGATACGCGGCTGACCTCCAACCCGCGTTGTGTAGACCTGCCGGACTACGGGTTCACCACGGTTGCATCGCTCTTCACCTCGCGGCAACTCGCCGCTCTGACGACTCTCAGCGACCTGATCGGGTATGTGCGCGCAAAGGCGGCGCTCGATGCGGAGCGCTGCGGCGACCGCGATCCGGCGGCGTATGCCGATGCGGTGGCGACATATCTGGGGCTGGCGGTCAGCAAGACGGCGGATGTCGCTTCGAGTCAGTGTTGCTGGAATGCCAGCACGCAGCGGATCATTCCCGCGTTGGCGCGCCACACGTTGCAGATGAACTGGGAGTATGCCGAAGGCAACCCGTTCAGCGACTCCTCCGGCGGCTTCATGCAGCGTGTCGAGGCAATGGCGCGCGTTCTGGAGGCGCTCGATCCGGCGGGTGAAGGAAAGAGCGTGCAACAGGACGCGGCTGACGTCACGGTTGCACCCACCGCCAGAGGGCTGGTCTGCACCGAGCCGCCGCACCCTGACAGTCTGCCTCTGGCTGAACTGAGCGACTTCTTCTACGCCTGGCTTCAACCAGGGTTAGAGTCCATCCATCCCGACCTGTTCGCTGCCCCGGCGACGCCAAAAGCGACTGAACTGGTCGCCGATCCGTCGCGCCACAGCGGCGTCGAAGCAGCGCAGCGCTTCTTCGAGGAACGGTTCCGCGCTGTCTGCACACGCCTCAAAGAGGCGCAGCATCCCGCCTATCCTCTCATCCTGTTCTATCCTTCCGGTAAGGGCGAGGAGACGTATCATTCGTCGGTCTCTGTCGATCTGCCCAAGCTCCTGAACCAGGCAGGGTTGACGGTGGTTGCCGCCTGGGACATTCACCTGCACAATGCGACCTCCAGTGATCGCCCTTCGATAGCAATCTTCGTTTGCCGTTGATGATGGGATGTTACCCAGCGGGCGTGGGCGCCCACAGGAGGGCGCCCACAAGAGGCGCACCGACGCGGGCAATGGCGTCATGTGCGGCAGGCGCCCACTGGAGGGGAGCCCACAGCTCACAAGTGTAGGTTTTTCCGTCACGCTCTCACGTTAAGTCGCCCATTTGAGGCATCAGGACGCCTCAACTTCCCCTTCTCCCCCCAACCCCCCGCCCTCACAAGTGTAGGTTTTTCCATCACGCCCTCATGTTGAGTCGCCCGTTTGATGCATCAGAACGCCAAGAATGCCCCGTGGGGGGCCCGCCCCCCGCCCCCCGGCACGCCCCCCCGGGGGGGGGGGGGGGGGGGCGGGGGGTGGGGGGGCCCACGGGCAATCTTGGCGTTCTGAGGCATCAAACGGGCGACTCAACATGAGGGCGTGATGGAAAAACCTACACTTGTGAGGGCGGGGGGT